>NZ_JBFRLX010000271.1:0-2392 GCF_041470165.1 Vibrio sp. 10N.286.46.A8 | reverse complement strand
AGCCCTGAGCCCTGAGCCCTGAGCCTAGAAACAGAACACTAAAAAGCCCCAATAAGCATTTACCTATTGGGGCTTTTTAAATTATTTCAGTATGAGCTAAAGCCAGAAAGCTTATTGAGTGATTTTCAAAAGCTCTCCGTACATATCACATTAAACTTTGGCAGTTCAAACGAACGGCTACCGCAATCGGTAGCCGCTGTAAAAAGTTATAGTTTTTGATTTAAAAGGAATTAGCCTTTGGCTGGCGTCACTTCGTCTTGTTGCTCGACTTTGTCATCGACCGCTTTAACAAGTAACAGACCGACAGAGAACACAATCAAACCACACAGAACGAATACCATGCGTCCCCACATAGGGTTTGGCAGTACGAACATTGTCATTACGCCCACACCCGCTACCGCGATAAGTGAACCCAACATACGACGTTGCTTGTTATCCAGTTTCTTCTGTTCATTACTCTCAGCAACTAACGGTGTTGCTAGATTGTTGAAGAACTTGTCGACATCTTTCTCACGGTGTTCCGGTAATGGCTTGTAGAACAGTGTTGAAAGAACGAAGAAGCCAGCAGTAAATACGATGTGACCGATAAGGCCGATAGCCACTTTCAGGTCAGCCCACTCACGGCCAGTTAGTTCGTTTAGACCGAACCAGTTTTGAATCATGTCCGCTGTGATAACGAAACCAACGAAGTAAGAAACCACACCACCGACTACTAGCGTACCCCAACCTGCCCAATCCGGTGTTTTACGGATGAAGAAGCCACAGAATGCTGGAATTGTCATAGGGAAGCCGATCAATGCGCCCACGTACATCATGGTGTCGAAAAGGCTCAGACCTTTAAGAGAGTTGATGAACAGAGCAACCAAGATGATCGCGATACCGAAGAAAGTAGACGTTAGCTTAGAAACAACCATTAGCTCTTTCTCTGTCGCTTTAGGACGAAGAATCGGCTCGTAGAAGTTCTTAACAAAGATACCTGAGTTACGGTTTAGACCAGAGTCCATTGAAGACATAGTCGCAGCAAACATAGCGGCAATCAGAAGGCCAACCATACCTGCAGGCATGTATTCTTGAACAAAGTAAAGGTAAGCGAAGTCAGCGGCTTTGCTGCCAGCGTCTGGGTAAGCTGCCGCTAAATCAACACCTTGACCTGCCATGAACCAAGAAGGCATGAACCAGATGATTGGACCAAGCGTCATTAGTACACAAGCAAGCAGTGCAGCTTTACGTGCGTTGTTTGAATCTTTCGCAGCAAGGTAACGGTAAGAGTTAAGCATGTTGTTGGTGATGCTGAACTGCTTTAAGAAGATGAACACAGCCCAGATGCTGAAGATGCTCATGTAGTTCAGGTTATCACCCGTAATGAATGAATCTGTTGGGAAGTCGTTAACGATCTGCGTAACGCCGCCACCGTGGTAAATCGCAACCACAGCACACGTCACCGTTACCGCCATGATGATAACCATCTGCATAAAGTCAGATGCGATTACCGCCCAAGAGCCGCCTGTTACTGACATTACCAGTACAACCAGACCCGTTAGGACAATCGTCGTTGTCATATCAAAGCCGAAGATACCCGATGCGATGATCGCAAGGCCGTTCAACCAGATACCAGCAGAGATAACGCTGTTTGGCATGCCAGACCAAGTAAATACTTGCTCATTCACCTTACCAAAACGCATACGAATCGCTTCAATTACCGTCACAACGCGCAGTTGGCGGAACTTCGGAGCGAAGTAAAGGTAGTTCATTAGGTAACCGAATGCGTTCGCGATGAAGATAATCGCTACGGCAAAACCATCGGTAAAAGCTTTACCTGCTGCACCAGTAAATGTCCAAGCACTGAACTGGGTCATAAATGCGGTTGCACCTACCATCCACCACAGCATATTACCTCCCCCACGGAAGTAATCACTTGTCGTACTTGTAAACGTTCGGAACATCCACCCTATCGCAATTAAGAATAGGAAGTAGATGCCAACTATCAGGGTATTGAGTTCCATCTTGAGACCTTTTTATTTATGTTTTTTTGTTAAGGTCACTATAGATAGATGGTAACTATATTTGTACTACAATAATTTAAATGCGTGACAGTGATCTTACAGTCCAGCACTCAAATAATCATACAAGTGATCGAGTTCAAATTTGCAACAACAGTCAACACGATGCATCAAACTTACACATCCCAAACGTTAATTTTCAGTTCAAACATCAAAGACAAGAACCATAAAACACTAAGATACTGATAGGTAAGAAAATAAACACAAAGGACAAATAACTAACATAGAAGCTAACGTCATATACGAGCCATCTACAAGGTAAATGGATAGAGAAACTCCACTTACCAACAAAGTGAAAATGTTTATTTTGTATGATTACTAGAAGCTACAAC
>NZ_JBFRLX010000270.1:1045-1601 GCF_041470165.1 Vibrio sp. 10N.286.46.A8 | reverse complement strand
CGTTGTGACACCGAACGCGGACGGCTCTTACACCGTCAAAGCCGGTGAAACTAAGTTAGTCGTAGAAGTCGCAACCAAAGACGACGCGACGTACGAAGGCGATGAGAAACTGAGCCTGAAAGTGACGGGCGCAACAGGCGTAACGGGTACGGGTACGGGTGAGCTAACCATCAAAGATGATGGCACAGGCCCTGTTGACCCAACCGATCCTACTCCGCCAGTGAATCCAGATGATCGCCCATCGGTGAGCATCGAAGACAGCAAAGTGATTAACGAAGGCTCGACCGCAAGTTTCGATGTGAGCTTAAGCAAAGCTGCATCCGTCGACGTCAGCGTTATGCTAGAGACGTTATACGGAACGGCAACGGCGGACGACATCACCAGCATCGTTGTGAAAGATGCTGCAGGTAACGTATTGACAGCTAACGCTGACGGCTCTTACACCGTCAAAGCAGGTGAAACTAAGTTAGTTGTTGAAGTCGCGACCAAAGACGACGGTACGTACGAAGGTGATGAGAAGCTGGGCCTGAAAGTGACCGGCGCTACGGGCGTAACG
>NZ_JBFRLX010000270.1:0-198 GCF_041470165.1 Vibrio sp. 10N.286.46.A8 | reverse complement strand
GCCAGTGAATCCAGATGATCGCCCATCGGTGAGCATCGAAGATAGTAAAGTTATTAACGAAGGCTCGACAGCAAGTTTCGATGTGAGTTTGAGCAAAGCCGCATCAGTCGATGTGAGCGTAACGCTAGAAACCCTTTATGGCACAGCAACAGCGGACGACATCACGAGCATCGTGGTGAAAGATGCCGCGGGTAACGT
>NZ_JBFRLX010000269.1:0-234 GCF_041470165.1 Vibrio sp. 10N.286.46.A8 | reverse complement strand
GGGTAGTTTAACCTTTCGGGGAGGACGCTCACCACTTTGTGGTTCATGACTGGGGTGAAGTCGTAACAAGGTAGCCCTAGGGGAACCTGGGGCTGGATCACCTCCTTATACGAAGATACTTACGATGAGTGTCCACACAGATTGATTAGGTTTAGATTTAGTTAAAGCCAGAGCTTTAATTAATAACGTAAGTTATTGATTAAAGCTTTTTGCTTTATGCTCTTTAACAATTTG
>NZ_JBFRLX010000268.1:0-2027 GCF_041470165.1 Vibrio sp. 10N.286.46.A8 | reverse complement strand
ACGCAAAATCTATCCTTAATTCTTTTAATAACTTATGTCCTGCTGCTCGTTTTTTGTTAAGCCGATGAGCAATCAATTTCATTCTACGCCTAACCAAATCTATATCAATATTTTTGATGTGGTTTCTAAAAATTATCAATTTTACCTCTACCCCTCAACACCCTAATCTGGAATGGCAGGACACAACGAGCCCTGCAAAACATTACTGATTAACCATTACGGATTAACCAAGTCATTAACACTAGGAATTACACATGACGGATTGTTCAAGGGGGGGATATGGCAACCAGCACTTCTGAAAATCAGCAACTGTTCTCGCCAACAGAAATGATGGCGGAAGCCGAGAAATTTGCATTAAGCAAAGCAAATAAAACCAGCAGCATGACATTGAGTTTGGCAATCATGGCTGGCGCATTCATTGGGCTTGCTTTTTTATTCTACATCACGGTGACCACAGGTAGCGCTGATGCAGGATGGGGATTAAGTCGCTTAGCCGGTGGTCTTGCATTCAGCATGGGGTTAATCCTGATTGTTATTTGTGGTGGCGAGCTGTTTACCAGTTCGGTGTTATCAAGCATTTCATGGGCTAATAAGCAGATAACCTTCACCAAGATGCTGTCTATCTGGGGCAAGGTATATGTTGGCAACTTTATCGGTGCCATGTTCCTACTGGCTTTGGTAAGCGCAGCAGGCTTATATCAACTGGATGGCGGGCAATGGGGCTTAAACGCTCTAAACATTGCTCAACACAAGCTACACCACAGCCCTGTTCAAGCTTTCGCTTTGGGTGTGCTTTGTAACTTACTAGTTTGTTTAGCAATTTGGTTAACGTTCAGCTCAGCTAACGCCATGACTAAAGCCATGATGACCGTATTACCCGTTGCAATGTTCGTTAGCTCAGGCTTTGAACACTGTGTGGCGAATATGTTCATGGTTCCATTAGGCATCACAATTCAAGCATTCGCACCAGAGAGTTTTTGGATGCAAATTGGCGCAACATCAGCCCAGTATGCAGACCTGAACATCATGAAATTTGTCACCGCAAACTTAATACCAGTGACATTCGGCAACATTGTAGGTGGTGCGGTATTGGTCGGCTTAGCCAATTGGAGTATCTACCGTCGCCCGCAGCTTAAAGCGGCAAAAATTACAGCAATAACTCAAACAACAGAAATTACGTCAGTTAAGGAAACCACTATGAACACTACAACTACTATCAAGCAAATCATGAACACTCAACCAATTACACTGAGCGTAGAAATGCCTACTTCAGTGGCGATTGATTCACTTTTAGATGCTCAACTTGTTAGCGCTCCTGTTTGCGATGTTGAAGGCCGCCTAGTAGGTATCCTCTCTGTTCACGACGTAATGGTTGACCTTTGGTGCCAAGACTACATTCCGACTAAAGGTCAAAAAGTGGTAGACCTAATGAGCCGTGACGTAGTGGCTATTGATGCAAACGACAAACTGGTCGATGTTGCTGAGTTCCTATGTATCGATAAAGAACAACTGTACCCGACAACAAGCATGGGCTATGCCACTCGCCTGACCTCTCTTTCTTTAGAAGAGCGTGCAAAAGCGATGAAAGTAAGCCAACCACATATGCTTCCAGTGCTAGAAAATGGCGTAATGGTCGGTGTGATGACTCGCACTGAAGTTATGCAAGCACTACGTCCAATCTACGGCGACCGCCTAAACGTGGTTCCAAAGGCTGAACTAGAAACGGCTTAACTAGCGACTGTTTACAAAGCAAGCGTTTCATTAGAAACAAAGTAACGAATCGTAGGCTGAACTATTAGGGATTAGTCGTTCAGCTAGATAACTCAGTCATTGCAACGTTGACTGGCAGAGGTAAATGGCGGCTTAAGACGCAGTAAAAGGTTTGACACAAAACAGACCTAAACGCGTGGCCATTTACCTCAATAAAAAAGGCGCAAAGTGAAAACTTTGCGCCTTTCTCTATATTCTAGCTGCTTTGCTACTTTCCATATTACTAAATAACCGGCTAACGCTGCCCTATCTCGTAT
>NZ_JBFRLX010000267.1:0-3175 GCF_041470165.1 Vibrio sp. 10N.286.46.A8 | reverse complement strand
TTATTAAAGAGTTGAGTGGAACGGGCATTACTCAAGTGGTTGTGACACATGAAGTTGATTTCGCGAAGAAGATTGCTAGCCACGTTCTGTATCTAGAAAAAGGGTACATCGTTGAACACGGCACCAGCGATTCATTCGTTAACCCGCAGACACCCGAGTTTGCCGAGTATCTTACGCATTAAACCTAAGTTGACTCACTAGATTTAGCTAAACACAACATCGATTAAAACAATCAAATTATAGAAATGGCCACAGGTCAAAATCACACAGATTCGGAGTAACAAAATGAAAAAGATTCTACTAGCTTCACTTATCGGCCTTTCTTCTGCAGGCATGGCTGTTAATGCATCGGCACAAGACGAAATCAAATTCGCAATGGAAGCGACTTACGCACCATTCGAATACATGGACGAGAACAACCAAATCCAAGGTTTTGACGTAGACCTAGCAAACGCACTTTGTGAAGAGATGAAAGCAACTTGTACTTTTCACAACCAAGCGTTCGATAGCTTGATCCCAGCACTTAAATTCAAACGTTACGATGCCGCTATTTCGGCAATGGACATCACTGAAGCGCGTCTTAAACAAGTAAACTTCTCTAATGCTTACTACGACAACTCGGCAGCATTCATCTCTATTGAAGGTAAAGTAGCAGACCAAGCAGCACTAGAAGGTAAGCGTGTTGGCGTTCAAAACGGTTCAACTCATCAAAGCTTCCTACTTGAGCAAATGGCTGGCGTAACAGCGGTACCTTACTCAAGCTACCAAGATGCATTCATCGACATGAAAAACGGTCGTATCGATTCAGTATTTGGTGACACAGCGGTAGTAGCTGAATGGTTCAAAAAGCAAGACAACCTAACGTATGTTGGCGACCAAGTAACAAACCAAGAGTACTTCGGTAACGGCTTTGGTATCGCAGTAAACAAGAGTAACCAAGAACTTGTAGACCAGCTTAACGTTGCACTTGCAGCAGTGAAAGCGAACGGCGAATACGACAAGATCTTTAACAAGTACTTCGGTAAGTAATTTATGGAATTAACGGGCTACTCTTTAGGGCTCGTCGAAGCAAGCTGGATGACAGTTCAGCTTGCGTTCGTAAGCCTATTGGTTGGATTGGTTCTAGCAGTTTTGTTTGCAAGTGGTGAGATGTCTCGTCGTATTGCAATCAAATGGCCAACGACTGCATTTGTGACGATTGTTCGTGGTTTACCAGAAATTCTGGTCGTACTGTTTATCTACTTTGGTTCGACACAAGTTCTGTTCATGATCACTGGCGACTTCATAGAAGTGAGCCCGTTCTTATCAGGTGTTGTTGCACTGTCACTTATTTTTGCTTCTTACGCTTCGCAAACTATTCGTGGTGCGTTGAAAGCAGTAAGCAAAGGGCAGAGAGAAGCAGCAAGTGCGCTTGGTATTTCACAATCTCGTGCTTTCTTCAGAGTCGTATTGCCACAAGCAGTGAGACACGCGCTACCAGGGTTAACCAACCAATGGTTAGTGTTATTGAAAGACACCGCATTAGTATCGCTGATTGGCGTAACGGATTTGTTGAAACAAGCACAACTAACATCAGCGGCAACGCACGAAGCATTTACTTGGTACGCGACAGCAGCAGCAATCTACTTGGTCATCACTTTAATCACACAAAGATTGGTAAAAGTGATTGATGGTAAGTTCTCTATTCAAGGTTTGGGTAACAAAGGGGCAATGGCATGAATCAACAATACCTCTCTCAAATGCTTGAGGGCTTAGCGACCAGTCTGCAACTCACAGGCGCTTCATTGCTTGTTGGTTGTATCTTGTCATTGCTGATGACGGTAACGCTAATCCTAAGAATACCGGCGATTCACTGGTTAACTCGTGGCATCATTACGCTGTTTACCGGCACACCATTGTTGGTTCAGATTTTTTTGGTGTATTACGGCCCGGGTCAATTCGATTGGATTCGTGAAAGCTTCCTATGGACATGGCTTAGCCAACCTTGGTTCTGCGCAATGTTAGCACTCGCACTGAACACCGCGGCATACAGCACGCTACTGTTCAGAGGTGCATTTAACGCGATTCCAGCAGGGCAGTGGGAAGCATGTCGCGCATTAGGCATGGACAAAATCGCGACGCTTAAAGTGTTACTGCCATACGCACTACGTCGCGCTGTTCCAGCTTACTCGAACGAAGTGATTCTAGTGTTCAAAGGCACGTCACTGGCAAGCACCATCACCATCATGGATTTGATGGGCTACGCTCAGCGTATCAACGGCCAAACCTACGACACGCTCACAGTGTTCGGCATTGCTGGCGCATTCTACCTAGCAGTGAATGGTGTATTAACGCTGATCTTCCGTCAGGTAGAGAAGAAGGCCCTCGCATTCGAAGCTGCGTAAGCTAGCCACTCAAAAGCTTAACTAACGTATAAAGCCTGCCATTAATGTTTGCATAAATGGCAGGCTTTTTTGTGTTTGGGTATGTGCGGAGTGCTGTGATTACATACAGTGCGGGCGAGTTTTAGCTAAAATCATACTATATAGAAATATTCTGCATTTTGTCATTCAATGAGTTTATCTATGTTTTAAGTCACTGAAATACAGTAATTAATCATGGTAGAGTGCCGTGCATATGAAACTAGATAGAAAAATTCTATATTTAAATGCAGAATTTTTCTGTCTAAGAGCTGTTAACTCTCTTAGGGTATCAATTTGAACAGTAGCAATATATTAGCGCTTGTAATGAAAGAATTAGAGATTGATGATTTAGAAGTATTGTCTGAATTGTTTGGTCTTAAAGTTGGCACCTTCAAAAAGATTCTTAAGGGTGACTCTGAATTTAAAGACAAGCAAATTGTATCAATGATAAAAAATGCAATGAAAAATCATTCTGAAGATACTCTTGTTAACTCTATAAAACCATTAGTTGAGTTTTTTGAAATAACTCATGCAGAATCAAAAAGAGGTGCATCTTGGGAAATCATACCGACTACTAGAGGCGGGGAAACTAGGTTTGATCAAATTCGAAATAAATTGGAGACAACTCAAGGTATCTACTTTTTTTATGATTCAGCTGGCAAGGTTATATATGCAGGAAAAACTGAAACACAAGGCCTTTGGCTCGAAATGAAAAATGCATTTAATAGAGATCGTGCCTCTCAGAATGTTTACTTAGCATCACATCCTAATAG
>NZ_JBFRLX010000266.1:0-3198 GCF_041470165.1 Vibrio sp. 10N.286.46.A8 | reverse complement strand
CCTTATGCTGGCTCGACGTCTGTTGAAGTACAGCTGGCGTCCCAGAAACCTGAATACGCGGGCCGATAGGACTCACAACATCAAGGTAGATACTGGCTAGGTTGCTGATCATTTGCTCGTCAAACAGATCAAAGTGTTCAGTTTGACGTTCTGCAGTTTGAATACGATCGCCAAGCTGAGACATAGAGTCGTTACGAGAAGATAGCTTACGCTCAAGTGCCATCAAGCTGATGATGTAGCGAGTAATATCGCTACCAGCGGGAGTACTATCGATACCTTTTACTAAGCACTCAAGGCCAAGCTTTAGGTTCGCTTCACGTCCAAAGACACCCACGGTGTTCGCTGGATTGGTATTTAAAATGGCACTGAGTGAAGCTTCGAAGGCATCTTTATCACAATGGCCGTCTTTCGCTACTTGTTGAACCAAAGCCACAGCTTGGCAAATTCCAGCGAAAGCAATAGTACGGTCATAAAGTGTATTAGCCACGTAGTAACTCCTAGTTGTCTTCTATTGTTTGTCGTTCGATTATTGGTTAGATGCGCTTTTCAATGATACCACCACCAAGACATACGTTGTCTAGGTAGAACACTGCTGATTGACCTGGGGTCACCGCAATTTGTGGTTCGTCAAAAATAACCTTAATGTTCTCATCATCAATTGGGATGATTGTACAAGGAATATCGGTCTGACGGTAACGTGTTTTTACCGTGCACGTCATAACTTCAGTAATTGGTGTGCGATTAACCCAATGAAGCTGAGAAGCGATCAAACCTTCTGATTTTAAAAGAGGGTGGTCTTTACCTTGTACCGCGATCAGAACATTACGTTTAAGATCTTTTTCACCAACAAACCATGGTTCTTCATTACCGCCGCCACCTTTGGTGCCACCGATATGCAGGCCTTTACGTTGGCCTAGTGTGTGGTACATCAAGCCTTGGTGTTGCCCAATAACTTGGCCTTCTGGTGTCTCGATGTTTCCCGGTTGAGCGGGTAGGTATTTGCCTAAAAACTCAGTGAACTTGCGCTCACCAATAAAGCAGATGCCTGTTGAATCTTTCTTTTTCGCAGTGATCAAGTCTTGCTCTTCAGCAATACGTCGTACTTCTGGCTTCTCTAATTCACCCACAGGGAATAGGCTGCGTGCCACTTGATCTGAGCTTAGCGTATAAAGGAAATAACTTTGGTCTTTATTGCCGTCTAGGCCGCGTAGCATTTCTGGCTTCGCACCAGCGTCTAGCTCTTCTTGTGTTGGGAAAGTACGACGAACATAGTGACCCATCGCGATGTAGTCTGCGTCTAATACTTCATCCGCAAACTCTAAGAATGCTTTGAATTTGATTTCTTTGTTACAAAGGATATCTGGGTTCGGTGTACGACCCGCTTTGTATTCTTCCAGAAAGTACTCGAATACATTATCCCAGTACTCTGCTGCAAAGTTGATAGTGTGAAGGTGGATACCTAACTTGTCACATACCGCTTGAGCATCAGCAAGGTCTTCAGCTGCCGTGCAGTATTCTTCGTTATCGTCTTCTTCCCAGTTTTTCATGAAAAGGCCTTCTACCTGATAGCCTTGTTGCTGAAGAAGATACGCCGATACTGACGAATCTACACCGCCGGACATACCGACAATTACTTTCTTTTCGCTGTTTCCAGAGCTGATATCTGACATGTCTAAACACCGTTACTATTACTTGGTCGCAGATTCTAACAGAAAGAGAAACACCGTGACAGATCCGAGACCGGAATCACAGTTTCATTTGCACAAATAATGCGCTGACTTCGTTAGAGAATCGCATGAACGCGAGGAGACTCGCTAGGATGTCAGATCTATATGTGGCATAGTCGCTCAAAATCCAAGAGCTGAGATAAAAAATGTCTGAACAAAATGAGTTTATGCAAGAAGAACAGTTGATCGAGATTATCGAGAACCAACTTGAAGATGGGCAACCAGTAAAAGTTAAAGAGACGCTAATGCGTTTAATGATGACAGGTACACCTCGTGAAGAGGCAATTGCAGCGATGGCATGTGCACTGGCAATTGAAGTATTTGATGTAATGAAAAACGGCGCAGAGTTTAATCAGAAACGTTACGCCGAGCATTTGGGCATGCTGCCTGATCTTAGCTTTATGGAAGGCGAATAAAAAAATAGCCTAGCAAACGTTTGCTATAGTTTGAAAGATTGCCGCGTTAAATATAGCGCGGTAGAATCCGCCACCTATTTCCCCTTGACTTAGACTAGCCCTATGAAATTCCCTGGACAACGTAAATCAAAGCACTATTTTCCGGTTCACGCTCGTGACCCTTTAGTAAGCCAAGCTCAAACGAGCAAAAGAATGTCACGTACCCATATTATCGGTATTGACCAAACTTTGGTGGATATTGAAGCAAAGGTGAGTTCTGAGCTAATCGAAAAATATGGCTTAAGTAAGGGACACTCTTTGGTTATTGGTGATGAAGCTGCTGAATCTTTGTATCAAGAATTAAAAGAACAGTGCCTGATCACTAATGAATACGCAGGTGGCACAATTGGTAATACATTACACAACTACTCAGTATTGGCGGATGACCGTTCAACACTATTGGGTGTAATGAGCCAAGATATTAAAATTGGTAGCTACGGTTACCGCTATTTATGTAATACATCAAGCAGAATGGATCTGAACCATTTACAAGGGGTAGATGGCGCAATTGGTCGCTGCTTTGCATTAATTACAGAAGATGGTGAACGTACTTTCGCAATTAGCGAAGGACAAATGAACCAATTAAAACCAGAAAGCATCCCTGAGAAAATTTTCAAAAGTGCTTCTGCTTTAGTATTAACGGCGTATTTAGTTCGTTGTAAACCAGGTGACCCTATGCCTGAAGCAACAATGAAAGCTATTGAGTACGCGAAGAAATACGATGTACCTGTTGTTTTAACGCTTGGTACTAAATTCGTTATTCAAGATGATCCAGAGTTTTGGAAAGATTTCCTTGAACAACATGTAACCGTTGTTGCAATGAACGAAGACGAGGCTGAAGCATTAACTGGTGAAAGCGATCCTCTAGCTGCTTCAGACAAAGCACTAGATTGGGTAGACTTAGTTCTATGTACAGCAGGCCCTGTGGGCTTGTTTATGGCGGGTTACACAGAAGATGCAGTGAAGCGTGAAACATCATTACCGTTGTTACCAGGCTCGATTGCTGAATTTAACCG
>NZ_JBFRLX010000265.1:0-17573 GCF_041470165.1 Vibrio sp. 10N.286.46.A8 | reverse complement strand
ATATTTAGGACGGTACACCCAAACAAAAAAGGCCTCGCAATGCGAGGCCTTTGTTTTTCTATCTATCAGAAGAGATTAGTCGCGAAGTGCTGCGCCGAATTTCTCTGAGATTGAAGCTACGATAGCATCTACTGAACCAGCGATGTCTGCATCTTCAAGTGTGCGCTCTACAGACTGTAGGCTAAGTGCGATTGCTAGGCTCTTCTTACCTTCTTCAACGCCTTGACCAACGTATACGTCGAACAGTTTAGCGCCTGTTAGGAATTCGCCACCAGCAGCGATACACGCTTCTACGATGTCGCCAGAAGCTACTGCTTCGTCAACAACAACGGCGATATCACGACGGTTTGCAGGGAACTTAGATACGGCTACTGCTTCTGGAAGCACGCGAGTGTTGATAGCTGCCCATTCGATTTCGAATACGATAGTGCGGCCGTTAAGACCAAACTTACGCTCTAGTTCTGGGTGAACAGTACCAATGATACCCACTTCCCTTTCTGTTTCTAAACCAGCGTCTACTACGATAGCCGCAGTTTGACCTGGGTGAAGTGCTGGGTGCTTCGCTGCTTTGAAGCTGTATGCGATTTCGTTTGCAGAAAGCTCAAGAACGGCTTCTAGGTCACCTTTAAGATCGAAGAAATCTACAGTGTTAGTTGCAATGTCCCAGTGCTCTTCGCCACGAGTACCAGAGATAACGCCCGCAAGCATCATTTCTTGGCGCATGCCGTTTTCAGCAGTTGCTTCAGGGATGAAACGTAGGCCTGATTCGAATAGACGAACGCGAGACTGTTGACGCTTCTGGTTGTGAACAACTGTGTTTAGTAGACCTTGGATTAGGCCAAGACGCATTGCTGACATGTCCGCAGAGATTGGGAATGGCAGGATTAGCGGCTCAACACCAGGTACAACAAGTTTTTGCTGTTCTGGTTCTACGAAGCTGTATGTGATTGCTTCGTGGTAGCCACGGTCTACAAGAAGGTCACGAACGCGCTTAAGCGGTTGGTCAGCTTCTTTGTGGTCATTCATTTTAAGTGCCGCTTTAGGCGCTTGGTTTGGAATGTTATCGTAACCGTAGATACGACCTACTTCTTCAATTAGGTCTTGCTCGATTGCGATATCAAAACGCCAAGATGGAGACGTTGCCGTCCAACCAGCTTCAGTGCTCTCGCTCTCTTCAACAACAGTAACTTCACAACCTAGGCGAGTAAGAATTTCCACTACGTCTGTAGATGGGATTTCGTGACCTAATAGGCTGTCTAGCTTAGCGCGACGTAGAGCAACTACGTTTGCTTTAGGAAGATCAGCTTCAGATTCGCTGCCGTTTACTGGCGCAACTTCACCGCCACAGATTTCAACTAGAAGCTGTGTTGCACGCTCCATTGCTGCTGCTTGAAGTGTTGAATCAACACCACGTTCGAAACGTAGAGAAGAATCAGTGTGAAGGCCGTAAGCACGTGCGCGACCACGGATGTGATCCGGTGCGAAGAATGCCGCTTCAAGAAGTACGTCAGTTGTTTCAGTCGTAACACCTGAATCTTGACCGCCAAAGATACCAGCGATTGCTAGAGCTTTGTTTTGGTCTGCGATAACAAGTGTGTTGCTGTTTAGTTCAGCTTCGTTGCCATCTAGAAGTGTTAGCTTTTCGCCCTGCTCTGCTAGACGAACCACGATACCGCCTTCGATCTTAGCTAGATCAAATGCGTGCATTGGTTGGCCTTGCTCTAGCATCACGTAGTTTGTGATGTCTACAACTGGGTCGATTGAACGGATACCACAACGACGCAGTTTTTCTTGCATCCAGATTGGCGATTCCGCTTTCACGTTTACGTTCTTAACCACACGGCCAAGGTAACGTGGACAAGCATCAGTTGCTTTGATTTCAACAGATACTGTGTCTTCAATGCTTGTTGCAACAGCTTCAACTGTTGGCTCTGTAACGTCTGCGCGGTTTAGTACGCCAACTTCACGAGCAAGGCCACGGATGCTGAAGCAATCTGCGCGGTTTGCTGTTAGGTCTACGTCGATAGTTACGTCGTTAAGCTCAAGAAGCTCACGTACGTCCATACCTAGCGTTGTGCCTTCTGGCAGCTCAAGGATGCCGTCTGACTCTACGTCGATACCTAGCTCAGAGAAAGAACAAAGCATGCCGTGCGATGGAACGCCACGTAGTTTTGCTTTCTTGATTTTGAAGTCACCAGGAAGTACTGCACCAACTGTTGCTACTGCTACAGTTAGGCCAAGACGACAGTTAGATGCACCACAAACGATATCTAGCAGCTCTTCTTCGCCGATATCAATTTTAGTTACTTGTAGTTTATCTGCGTCTGGGTGCTGACCGCACTCAACCACTTTACCTACTTTAACGCCGGTGAATTCACCAGCAACAGGTTCTACATCGTCAACTTCCAAACCAGCCATAGTGATTTGGTGAGCTAGCTCTTCGCTGTTAATTGCAGGTTTAACCCACTCGCGTAGCCAAGATTCACTGAATTTCATAGTTTTGACTGCCCCGGATTACTTGAATTGTTTAAGGAAACGAAGGTCGTTCTCGAAGAACGCACGAAGGTCATTTACGCCGTAACGAAGCATCGTTAGACGCTCTACACCCATACCGAATGCAAAACCAGAGTATTTCTCAGGGTCGATGCCAACAGAGCGAAGTACGTTAGGGTGAACCATGCCACAACCTAGAACTTCTAGCCATTTGCCATCTTTACGTTTCACGTCAACTTCAGCTGAAGGCTCTGTGAACGGGAAGAATGAAGGACGGAAACGCACTTCAACTTCTTCTTCAAAGAAGTTACAAAGGAAATCGTTAAGAATGCCTTTAAGTTGTGCGAAGTTTACGTTCTCATCAACTAACATACCTTCCACTTGGTGGAACATTGGCGTGTGAGTTTGATCGTAGTCGTTACGGTAAACACGACCCGGAGCAATGAAGCGGAAAGGCGGTTTGCCGTTTTCCATCGTACGGATTTGAACACCAGAAGTGTGCGTACGTAGCATTAGATCAGGGTTGAAGAAGAAAGTATCGTGATCAGTACGAGCTGGGTGATCGTCTGCGATGTTTAGTGCATCAAAGTTGTGGAATGCATCTTCGATCTCAGGGCCAGACTCAGTGCTAAAGCCAAGCTCACCAAAGAACTGTTCGATACGCTCAACTGTGCGAGTAACTGGGTGAAGACCACCGTTCTCAATGCGACGACCAGGTAGGCTCACATCGATAGTTTCTTCAGCTAGTTTCGCTTCAAGCTCTGCACGTTGTAGTGCGTCTTTGCGAGCTGCGATCGCTTGTTGAACAGCACCTTTCGCTTTGTTGATCTCTTGACCAGCAGTGCGACGCTCTTCAGGTGGAAGTTTACCTAGGCTTTGTAGTTGAAGAGTTAGTTCACCCTTCTTACCTAAATACTGAACTCGCACTTCATCAAGTGCGACTAACGAATCTGCTGTATCAATAGCAGTCGTTGCATTAGCAATGATCTCTTCTAGATGTTGCATCATTTCCTCATCTACCAGTTGGTAGTGTCCGTATCGGATGATTAGTTTTTTTAGATAGCTACACATAGTAATCAAACACGCTACCAATGCCAAATTGAATCGCTAAAAGAACAAGTTATTGACTAAAAACACGGCAAATTTAACGTTAGAAAACAGAATTTCATTGAAATCGATGAAATCAAAGAGAAACCGATACAAAAACGTCACCAAGTGAGACAGTTTGATTACATTCACAGAACCTTGTTTGAGGCGTGATGTTAGAAAGAGATCAGTAGAAGAGTGAGATTGAGAATGGAAACCAAGGAGCGAGGTTTAAAGCCGTCGCTCCCTGGTTTTCTGATGAGATCGATTTGCAAAATAGATAGCGAATCTAAATAGCGAATCTTTAGAAATAGTACTCCAACGCTACCTCAACAAAATCATCCTTTCGAGCGAAGAACAATAAGTCTTCTGGGGTTTCGTTCTCAAACAACCAAGCGTTCAATCGCCACTTGAGGTTGTTATTGATTCGGCTTGAAGCTTCGAGCTTCGCGCTGTAGACATCGCTGTTATCTAAGTCTTGAGTAATGCCTGTAAGCACTTCGGTGCCGTCTTCATCGTTCAAGGCAAAACGCGCCCCGAGGAACACATCGTTTTGGCCGATGGTTTGGGCATTGTTACCTCTGCTGTCATACAAGTATTCAGCGATAAAGCCGATGTCCCAATATGACTCAAGCGCTCCAACCCATGTGTATTCAAAGCCTGTTGCTACGCCTGTGTGGTTGTCGTAGCTGTCGCGATAAATGCTTTCCAGCTTCCATAACCAATCACCGATAATACCCTGCACATCGAGTCCGAAGTGCTGCATTTGCGCGTAGTAAGGCTTAAGTTGATTGCCTTGCACACGGTAGTAAGGGTCGCGATTTGTACCACCTAAGTAACTTAAACCAACATCCCAATCGCCGTACATTTGGCTATAACGCAATGCCACATCGACGTGTTTTTCTTCTCGCGAAGATTCGTAAAGCGCATCATCCGATACGGGCACTGTTGGCCTTAATCGACCATCTTCCCCGGCGAAGGTACGTTCACGAAAATACGGCAATAACATGGCATCAATGGTCCCCCAGTCTTTAATCGACGTGAAGTGCACCATGGGCTGACCTAACTTCGATTCACCATCGACCGATTCAATGGCATCGGTTTGGTTTACTACATCGACCAAATGCGCCGATTCGGTCACACCCCAGAACACCTTGCCGACACCCGCTCGCAGTTCGTAGTCATCCCAATACGTTAGGTATAGAGCTTCGCGAACGTCGCCATGGGTTCGCTCATCGTCTTCGCTGTCTAGACGGTAAAACGGCGTGAAGGTAAAGCTGCCATTGCCCTCTTGTTGCTCCCAATAAAACTCTGGTTGCAACACCAGTGAGCTTTGCCCTTTATCTTGCCCTTGCAAGCCGTTGCTAAAGAACTGCCTGTGTTCGAGGTTAACCTGCCCTGCGAGTTCCGGGGTGACCTGTTCTACGAACTCAGAGCTAAATCCAGCCGCCACACATGGCAACGACACTTGCATTAGCCCAACTGTCGCCGCCAAGGTTAAAGATAACTGCGTTCCTGTTGCCACAATCCTTTTCATATTCTTGCCTTACTTTGCACGTTTTAGTGTGTTTTTCTGGAAATCTTTGTCCTTAAGACCGGTTTGGAACGCTAAATCTGTCGTGGTTAAAACGGTGCTTTTGCCTGTTTGATGGTTTTGCATCGACATGGTGTGTGCGCGCCAGTATTGGTTTAGGTATTGTTTGTAGTCTTGGAACGACAGGGTTTTCAGCAATGCGCCTTTGCGGTCGTAAAACTCCACTTGAACGGGGCGGTAGTATTGTTGGTCTAGCCATACCTTTTGCATGGTGTAACCAGAGTTTTTGTCGGTCGGAACTTGCTCCAAGACAAAGGTATCGACGCCTTCGATTTTGGCGTCTTCAATGTAGTTGAAGGTGTACTTTTCTAACTCGAACGAGCTCAAGTCTTCGTAAGCAAATTCACTGCCCATAAACGGGCCCGATTTGTTGCGTGAAGATATGCGTTTTACACGCTTCAATGCAGGCAAATACAGCCATTGATCATCCGATTTAGTGATGTGTGAATGGTTTAAGAAAGCCGTGCCTTTTACGTCGCGAGGCTCATCAAAAATCGTCAGCCCTTTGTCACCATCGTCATCCACTTCTAACGATTTCAATCGCATTAGGCGTGTGCTGCTTTCGCCTTGTTTGTTGCGAAGTAGCATTTCCATGGTCGCGACAGAATCGCCCCACCCCAGATCAACGGCTTTGCGTTGCTCCGCGATTTCAAGGCCTTTCGCTGGGTCGGCTAACGCAGGGAAAGCGGCGAATGTGCCTATTGTTAAGGTGCCGACGCTTAATGAGCTGACAGTAAGTAATGTAGTAACGAATGATTGTTTAACACTTTTCATAAATTTCTCCTTGAGTCAGCCCACCGAAGCAGGCTGACGATTCCTTATTTGGTTGAAGTAGACAGTTCGCCAGCAGGGTTAGACGGGTTGGATTCGTGCTGAGGTTTATCTGAATAGTGAGTCTGTTTATCGAAGATCATCAGTAAGCTCGGTAGCAAGATGAAGTCGACCACCAACGCAATGAAAATCACAATCGCGCTGAGTAAGCCCATGTCGGAATTGAGTCTGAAGCTCGACATCGCCAGTACAGAGAAACCCGCCACAAGCACGACCGTGGTGATCCACAGTGCGCGACCAACGGTGTGGAAGGCGTAACGAACGGCTTCTTCTGCTGATTTCCCTTCCATTCTGGCGCGTTGGTATTTACTCAAAAAGTGCACTGCATCATCGACAACGATACCCAGTGTGAGCGTGACCACGACTGACAAACCTAGGTTGATTTCACCAGAGATCAGCGCCCATAAACCAAAGCCGATAATTGCCGGGGCAATGTTTGGCACTAGGCTGATGATGCCTAAGCGAACCGAGCGCAGTGCGAAGATCATCAAGCCAGAGATAAGCACTAAGGTAATAGGCAGAGTTGATAGCATGCTCGCCATGTTGGTTTCGCCAATGTGAGCAAACATCAGTGATGGGCTCGATGCGACCACTTCATACTGAGGTGCATTAGCCGCAAACCATGAGTAGATGCGCTCTTCGAGTTCAACCAATTCCACACTGCCTAGGTTGTCTACCGTCAGCACCATTTTTATCGATGATTTATCGACGTTGATTTGGTTGTTCAAGTCCAAGCCGTACGGCAGAGACATCTCGTAAAGCAGTAAGTATTGCGCGGCTAACTCTCGGTTAAGCGGCAGTTGGTAGTAGCTATCGTCATCGCCATGCATGTTCTTATTCAAACGCATGTAAACATCGGAAAGCGTTGCCACGTGGTCGGTTTCTGGTTGAACACGTAGCCAATCGGTAAAGTCACCAATCGCTTGCAAGAACACAGGATCGCCAATCGCTTGAGACTCGTTGGTTTTCACCGCAATGCTGATGGTCGTCATGCCGCTTACAGTCTGTTCCATGAAGTCCGCTGCTTGTCTGAATTCGCTTGAGGTATCGAAATACTTCACCGATTCATCATTCACTTTGTTGAGTGGAATTAACGCGGCTGCACCAACAATCACTAGAGTCGAAATAGGCAGCAGAGCTTTGCGGTTAGCAACGACAAAATCACCGAGCTTATCCATAAAAGTGACTTTGCTTTGTGCCGCCCCTTTTCCTTGCGTAGATAAGTTCGCTGGCAAGGTCTTCACTGGCAATAGTTTTAACAGCGCAGGAAGCATGGTCACGGATAGGAAACACGCGATGATCACGCCCAATGCCGACAAGTTACCGAAGTCTCGCAATACGGGAGAATCCGACATGTTCATCATCAAGAAACCAATCGCGGTGGTGACAGAAGTAATTAAGATTGGCATCGCATTAAGCTTGATGCTGTATTGAATGGCTTGTGCTTTCTCCATTCCGCGCTGCATGGCTTGTCTCATGGTCACGATCACGTGAACACAATCAGCAACGGCAAGGGTTAGTACTAAGGTTGGAACGTTGACCGTTGCGGTGCTGAGGAACATCCCTGCCCAGCCAGACAAACCCATGGTCGCAACAATCGAAGAGATAATCACAACTAAGGTAGCCACCACGCTAAAGAACGAGCGCAACATAAAGGTCAGGAACACCAATACCACCAACAGCATTAACGGCACGAGCGTTGAGCTGTCTTCTTGAGCCGACATCATAAAGGCGTTGTTCATGGCAATGATGCCCGCTTTGTGGAACTCGACGCTCGGGTAATCGGCTTGGTACTTGGCGATCATAGTATTGATAGCCGCGATCACTTCTTGCACTTCGGCGGTTTTATCCACTTCAGGCAATTGCACGGTGACGTTAACAATGGTCACGTCACCAGAGGCTGACACTAATGCGTTTTTAAGCAGTGGCTCGTTGAGGGCGATCTGTTTAACTTTGGCAATTCGCTCGGGCGTGTGCTCGTATTCTTCGTACAGCAAGTCTTCGACCAAGAGGTCATCTTCAACCGCTTCGGTATGCTGATAATTAGCAAGCGAATCGACACGGCTTGAGTACGGGATCTGCCACGCATCGACCGTCAGGTTTTGAATTAAGGTGAGGGTTTCTGGAGTGAAGACATTGCCGCCTTCTGGTGCGACGACAATCGCGAGGTTGTCAGTTTTCGCAAAGGTGGTTTGGATTTCATCGAACGCCATCAACTGTTTGTTGGTGCCTTCGAAGAAGATATTGTAGTCCCCTCTAAAGTAGAGGTTCTTCGCCCCTAATGCAGAGAGCATGATGATCGAAAAAACCACCAGCAGAACGATAAACGAACGCTTGGTCGGTATTGAGTGCCAACTGTTATCTAGATTATAAGCCTGTTGACCTGAGTTGGACGATTGACTCTCTAAATCGGGGTTATTAGCTAGATCGAGGTGACTAGTTGAATCAGGGTTACTCATTAAATCAGAGCTATTAGCTAAATTGGGCTTCTGGCTGTCATGTTCCATCACAGTCTCCATTTGTGACGATTCGTCATAGTTGTGTCTTAAAAAGCCAGCCGGAGCTGACAAAAGACACAATTCTTAGTCATACACTCAAGAAAACCAAAACCACACTAGGCAAACTTAAGTTTATGACGAATCGTCACTAATGGTTATTAATAAACCCACACGAGTGGGCTTAATGGAAGATTATCGACCTACTGACTCTAGGTAAGCGACTTCTTCACTGAACAGTTCTTGTTCTACACGGCGCCAGGTTTTGCGGTAATCCCAATCGCTAGAAAGGGGCTGCCAATTTAGGCCGTCTAGTAGCATGTTCGCGTTGTGTAATACTGAATACGGGTCTTGTAACCGCTTAATACAATGGCTGTTTGATGCGTTCTGTGACAAAGCATTTGAACCAAATGCGATTGACCAGTTAGCAAACACGATGGCATCTGAACCCACACCAGAAGAGAACTTAAGGTCACCGGCTTCTACTGCTCGGTTTACCATTGAATCGGCTTGTTCAATCACCAACTCTTCCAGTTCATTCATCTCGGTTACACGTGCACTAGACGCTTTCTCTAGTACCCACGGGCTTTTCGCCATGATCGCACAGGTTGATAGTACCGGTTCCATGCGAGCATAGATTCGGTAAGCAACGTGCAGTGCGACAATCTTTTCACGTGTGTTGCCTTCAAACTCTCCAGAACGAGCAAACATCAATGCCTCGGTCTTTAAAGAGTGAATACACAAGGCTAAAACCACGTCTTCTTTGCTGCAAAAGTGATTGTATATCGTACCTTTAGAATAAGAACTTGCTGCCGTTAGCCTATCCATCGTGAGGTTTCCGAACCCTTGTTCTCGAACCAGATCTTTTGCTAACAACATCAATTCTACTTCTCGGTCTGCTATAGACTGCTGCTTTTTAGACAACACGCCTTTGCAACCAAAGATACCTTGTTTATCGCCTTTACAACCAAAGCCAAACATAATTTCTCAGTCCGTATTTGAGCTTAGCTATCATCTAAGCTTCGCCAGTATTTAAAACGCTCCTATCCAATATATTAACACGAATAGTAAATTCATGTAGTTAACCATTTTGTGACGTTTCGTCACTTCTGACTTATCGTCATAATAGCGCAAATATTGATCATATCAAGGTGTTTCATAAAATTAAATTCACTTTATGAATAGATGAGAAAACCATCAATAATCACATCGCGTTACTCACCAGCCTGCCGTCATTAACTGGCATAGCATCAGTAACCAACATAAGATCAATAACCGACACAGCATCACTAACCAACGCAACATCACTAACCAACACAGGAAGAAGCGCCTTAGTTTGGCGAAACCAATACAAGCCCATTACGCTGTCTTCATCTAAATAGAGCATGATGGTTTAGGACAGTCAGCTATTCGAGCCGAATGGAGGGGTACGTAAACCACGAGAATGAGTGAGTTCAGGTTCACTTTTTGGTGCAGACCTCTCCTTATGGTTAATATTTGGCTTACTAATGCCGTTTTCTACTAAGTTGCTATAAATTAGGTAAGGGGTGACTTACAATAGTGACAACGACTTACCTTTTTTGAGAACACGATATTGAGCGCCAAATATTCTTATTTAGCTTGGCAAGTGAATACTTCTAGCCCAGCAGAAAAGCTTGTTTTATTGATGCTTGCAGACGGTGCTGACGAATTCGGCTACACCAATGTGTGCTTACAAACAGCAGGTCAACTTTGTGCTCTCTCTACGTTTGGTTTAGCCGACTGCCTTAAGTGTTTAGTCGACCAAGGTTTTCTCGATAAGATAAAAGTAGATTATCGAGATCAAAAAGAGATTCACGTTTTCAAAATGCTCATTGAGCAAGAGCAAGCTACGGCGCACGTTGAGGTTCAACCGACCAACAGTATTCCTGTCTACTCTACGGCACCTGCACCTGCACCTGCACCTGCACCCAAGTTTCAGCCTGCTCCGGCACCGATGCAACACATGCAGCATGCCCCTCGCCCACAAGGCCGAGGCTCAATGAACAGCAACACCGTCTCTACTCATGATCTCAACGAAGAAGAGATACCATCATGGGCAGAACGTGCGTTTAAATTCTCCGGTTTGACCGGTGACCATAGTTTAGTATGGAAGAAATTTGTCCTCTGGTATAAAGCCAAAGCCAATGAATTAATGCCACTATCTCGGATTGAATCCAAGCTGCAGTACTGGCTAGTTAACGAGAAGCAAAATGAAAGACAACAACAGCAGAAGACCTCTCAATATTCAGGAAATGCAGGACAAGCTCAAGGAAATGGGTATAGACAAAAGCTTAGCCCATCTGAACGCTTCAGGCAGCAGCTCATTCAAAAAGGCAAAAAGCCAACCTTCTGAGCCAGCTTCACCTGTTGTTCCTGACTCTACAGGCTCAATAATACCTGAAGTTATTGAAGCACAGAGCACTGAAGTAGCGACACCCAATGCTGCTAGCACGGGTTCGTCTCAACAAGTGCCTGTTGTTGACCAAGATCCAGCAGAATTAGAGCTGACCGATTGGTGTATCCATGTGTTCGGTTCTTTCTTGAGCGTGTACGAAACTCAGTGGGAATACCAATACGGTAGTGAGCCAAGCGGAAAGTTTCTTGAGTTTGCCCACTCTGTTGACTCAGACGGCCTTAACCGCGTGCTAATGCACTGTCATGAACGTATTCAACTTGGCAACAGTTGGCCGCCGCAAATGGGTGAGCTTTGGATTCTAAAGGATTCATTAACAGAAGAAGAGCTGCTTGATAGCCGCATTCGCGTGTTGTCACGCACAGCTGTTAACAACATTGAAAAGTGGCTTATCCAAAACAAGCTGTACGACTTGAAACGCACCGCTGAAAACAAGCTTGATGGCCTGTTTAAGAAGTACTATTTGGAAGCAAAACGTTTAGATGAGAAAGGCATGCTAGAAACTGAATTACCGCAGTTCCTTCTTGCTGCTAACTCCGTAAAGAACCTGAACGATTTAAAACGTGAAGAGTACGAAAGCCAACACGGCAAAGCGATTAACCCAAGAATTCAGAAAATTCTAAACAGTAAAAAGTAGCCTTCTACGGTCTACGGTCTACGGTCTACGGTCTACGGTCAGAAAATACCGTCAAGATTACCCGGTCAATAGATACAAAAATGCCAGCTACCAAGCTGGCATTTTTTATGAGTTTTTATACCAATCACAGTAAGTAAATGATCATAAATAGCGCCGGAAAAAGGCTTGAGAACAAGGCAGCAATTTTTGATAAGTAGTTATTCTACAATCAAAATTTCTAACGAAGTTATCGAGCGTTTTAACTAGCTAGGATGAACAGTTATTTACTACGATTGGTATTATAAACCCATCAAACAATTATCCGACCGCTTTTTACGATCGCCTTACTGATTAATTACAGTAGGTGGATAGTTGCGTTTAGAGAGAAAACGCCTGAGTCGTCATCTTTCATGTTGAAGTTTTGGTAGCTAGCGCCTACAGATAGTGGGCCAAAGATGAAGTATTCTGCGCCTACACCGTACATGATATCAACTTCGTCTTGCTTGAAGCCGTTCGCTTTAAGCTCATAAGAGTGAAGACCACCCTTCGCGTATACGTGAAGAGGACCAAAGTCGATGCTTGGTTTGATTGCTAGGTAAGTTGTGCTTGCGTCTAGTTTAGTCAGTGTTTGGTTGCCGTATTTAACACTGTCGAAAGAACCTAGATCCCAGTAACCCGCTTCAACACCAATAAATGGAAGGATGCCCGTACCCACGTGGATACCCATCGCTGTCTCTTCTTGATTACCTAATGAGTTTTGACCACCCATTGCGCCGCCGTACAACCAAGAATCAGCCATCGCTGTTGAAGATGCACCTAGCAGTGCTAGAGCCAATAACGTTTTTTTCATATTCGACCTTTTTCGTCCTGTTGGCAGGCCTTGCGTGGTAATGAATTGCCACCAAGTCGCCCTGTATGTAATAACTATTCAATTAGTAATGCAATAAGCAAGATTTATACCCAAACCTTGCCACTGCGTCTAGCTTTATTCGTTTAGCAAGCATCAATCGCGTTTTTAACACGCTTATCTGATACTGGGTAAGGTGTACCGAGTTGCTGTGCGAAGAAGCTTACACGAAGCTCTTCTATCATCCAACGCACCTCTTTTACATTTTCTGGAACCGCGATCCCTTTTGGAATTTTATTCAGCAGCTCTTTGTAATCATTCATTACAGAGTCCACTTTGATCATATGAAGGCGATCTTTATTCGGGTCAATCGGCAGTTTTTCCATTCGGCGCTCTATCGCTTTCATATAGCGTAGAATATCCGGCAAGCGTTTCCAGCCGCATTCTGTGGCAAACCCCTTAAAAATCAAACCTTCTATTTGAGCTTTAATGTCTGAAAGCGCAAATGCCATTGAAAGATCCACACGCCCTTTCAGCTTCTTACTGATGGCGAATGCCGTGGTTAAGATGGTTTCAACCTGCTGAGCAATCTCAACAACGGTGTCATCCAACTCTGCACGTACGTGTTCTTTTAGAGCTTCAAACTGCTCTGGCTCCCAAACTATGCCGCCCTTCTGCTCAATCAGCTTATCAATACCACAAGCGATACAGTCATCGATAAGATCGAGCACCTGTCCGTATGGGTTGAAGTACAAACCGAGCTTAGATTTGTTCGGTAAATTCGAGTGCAAGTATTTGATCGGCGATGGTACGTTCAACAGAATTAAACGACGCTGACCCGATTTCATTGCAGTGATCTGCTCTTGTTCTGTTTCGAACAATTTGATCTCTACGCTGTCTTTGGTGTCCACCAGTGCTGGGAAGGCTTTAACATCATAGCCACCACGTTTCTGCTGGTAGACTTTTGGTAACTCACCAAAGCTCCACGTATGCAGGTTTTGCTGCTCGATGTCATCGTCTGCCACTTTAGAAAGTGTTTCTTGAACCTTGTCTTTCAGGCTCTCTTTCAACTCATGCAGGTCTTTCTGCTCTTTCAGTTTGCGCTTGCGATGATCCACAGCACGGAATGTTACCTTTAAGTGCTCTGGAATCTGGTCTAACTTCCAGTCATCACGTACCACTTCCACACCGGTCATGCGGCGCAGCTCTTTCTCAAGCGAATCCAATAATGGAGCTTCAAGCGGCGTAACACGAGCCAAGAACGCATCTGCATAGTTTGGCGCAGGCACAAAGTTACGGCGTAGCGTTTTTGGTAGTGACTTAATTAGGCTAATCACCAGTTCCTGACGTAGGCCTGGGATCTGCCAATCAAAACCGTTCTGGTCTATTTGGTTCAAGATAGGCAGCGGAATGTGTACCGTTACACCATCGTTGTCATCGCCCGGCTCAAATTGGTAGCTCAGCTTCAGCTTGATACCGTTTTGGTGCCAGAAGTTCGGGTAATCCAAATCAGTAACGTGGCTTGCATCACCGCGGAACAGCATCGACTTTTCGAAGTTAAGCAGCTCTGGTGTTTTCTGGCTGGTTTGCTTCCACCATGTGTCGAAGTGACGTCCTGAAACTGCCTCTTCACCCACACGCTGGTCATAGAAATCGAACAGTTCATCATCGTCGATCAAGATGTCACGACGACGCGATTTATGTTCTAGCTCTTCCACTTCTTGTAGAAGCTTACGGTTTTGTTTTAAGAAGGCATGTTTAGTTTCCCACTCACCTTCAACAAGTGCGCTACGTACAAACAGCTCACGGCTGACGGTTGCGTCAATCGCACCATAGTTCACTAAACGTTTCGGGATGATTGGGATTCCGTAAAGCATCACTTTTTCGTGAGCCATTACTGCCGCTTGCTTCTTCGACCAATGTGGTTCGCTGTAGCTACGCTTAATCAAGTGTTTCGCTAATGGTTCAATCCATTCAGGCTGAATTTTGGCGATAACACGGCCCCAAAGTTTTGAGGTTTCCACCAGCTCCGCAGACATGATCCACTTAGGCTGTTTCTTAAATAAGCCAGACGCAGGGAAGATATGGAAGCGTGCGTTACGAGCACCTTGATATTCATTCTTCTCTTGGTCTTTCATACCGATGTGTGAAAGCAAACCTGATAGCAGAGACATGTGAATGCCATCGTAGCTGCCCGGCTCCGTATTCAGCTTGGTATCCAATTCACGCATTGCTTGGTGAATTTGGAAGTACACATCTTGCCATTCACGGATACGTAAATAGTTGAGGTAATCTTGCTTACACTGTTTGCGGAACTGGTTACTCGACAGCGCTTTTTGTTGCTGCTTAACGTAATCCCAAAGGTTCACAAACGTGATGAAATCTGACTCTTTATCGAAGAAGCGCTTGTGCTTATCGTCAGACGATTGTTGCTTGTCTGATGGACGCTCACGCGGGTCTTGAATCGACAATGCAGAGGCAATCACCATCACTTCGTGTAAACAGCGGTTGCTTGGCGCTTCAATCACCATACGAGCTAAACGCGGATCAATAGGCAGCTTAGCGAGCTTGCGACCAATTGCCGTTAGCTTCTTCTTGTCGTCGCCATGGTTCTTGTTTTTGTTCGCTGACGGTTCAACTGTCGCAATCGCACCCAACTCTTCAAGTAGCCTTACACCATCTTGAATATTGCGCTTATCGGGCGCTTCAACAAATGGGAATGCTTGAATGTCGCCTAGGCCCAGCGCTGTCATCTGAAGGATAACCGATGCTAGGTTAGTACGAAGAATCTCAGGGTCAGTAAACTCTGGGCGTGATTCGAAATCTTCCTCAGAGTACAGGCGAATACAGATACCTTCCGCAACACGACCACAACGACCTTTACGCTGGTTCGCACTCGCTTGAGACACTGGCTCAATAGGTAGACGTTGTACTTTTGTACGGTAGCTGTAGCGGCTAATACGCGCCGTACCTGGGTCGATGACATACTTAATGCCCGGCACGGTTAACGAGGTTTCTGCCACGTTGGTCGCCAGAACGATGCGTCGACCAGTATGAGACTGGAAGATACGGTTCTGTTCACCCGCAGAAAGGCGTGCGTAAAGCGGAACAATTTCGGTATCACGTAAGTTACGTTTACTTAAAGAGTCCGCGGTATCACGAATCTCACGCTCACCGTTCATGAAGATCAAGATATCGCCTTGGCCTTCATCACACAGCTCATCAACGGCTTCAAAGATACCTTCGATTTGATCGCGGTCTGAATCACTGTCATCACCACCTAGTGGGCGGTAACGCGTATCTACTGGGTAAGTACGGCCTGACACTTCAATGATCGGCGCGTTGTTAAAGTGCTTCGAGAAACGCTCAGGATCGATAGTCGCCGACGTGATAATCACTTTCAAGTCAGGACGCTTTGGTAGAAGCTCTCTCAAGTAACCCATGATGAAGTCGATGTTCAGGCTACGTTCGTGCGCTTCATCGATAATGATGGTGTCGTACTGGCTTAAGAAACGGTCGTGTTGAATTTCCGCCAGTAGAATACCGTCGGTCATCAATTTGATTTGGGTGTTTTCAGAAATTTGGTCGTTGAATCGAACCTTGTAACCAACGAATTCACCCAACTGCGTTTCCATCTCTTCCGCAATACGGTTTGCAACCGAACGCGCCGCAAGGCGACGAGGCTGAGTATGACCAATTAGGCCAAAACGACCTCGGCCAAGCTCAGAACAGATCTTGGGTAACTGAGTAGTTTTACCCGACCCCGTTTCACCCGCCACGATAACTACTTGGTTTTCAGCAATGGCTTTCGCAATATCATCGCGCTTTTGGCTTACTGGGAGAATCTCTGGGTATTCGATGGTTGGTTTCTGCGCAGCACGCTGAGTTGCCGTCATCATTGACTTGGCAATATCTAACGCAATCTCATCGAAGACAGCGTGCTTAGATTGTTCGTTCTTGATTTTACTCGCGCCAGTAATTCGCTTACTCAAACGGAAGCGATCACGCATCATACATTCGTGGAGCGCTTTACGAAGAGATACTGGGCTATTCTGAGATGATTTTGTCTTTGTCGCTGACTGTTCAGCTTTCTTGGCATTTGCTTGTTCAGCATTTAATTGTTTAGCAGGTCGGTTCGATGCAGGCGTATTTGATTTCGCTTCGTTCTGTGGAGAACTTGGCTGTGCTGCATTCTTGTTGTTATCTGCTTTTTCCGGAGACGAAGTCAAAGCGTGTCCTATTCTTGTACTTATTAAACTCGCGCGATTATATCACAAGTCTCAAACAAAAAAGCCTGACAACAAAGGGAAAACCTTTTGCTATCAGGCTGATTAGTCACTCTCACGTTAGTAAAAGCGATGGAAGCGTGACGAACGCAAACCGAATGTTTCAAAAATCACAGTTAAAAACTAAACGCTAAAAACGCCTGTTATAAACTGCCTGCTAAAAAACGCGCTTAAAACTCGTACTGTAGATAAACCGTGTTGTAGTTACTGCCGCCTTTGATTCGACCAAACTGAGAGGCGTTTTCAAAAATAGCAGAACGGTGATGCAACGAATAGCCGAACCATAAGTTGTTCAGGTCATTCTTACTCATTAAGTCACCTACGTTTACATCGACCGAAAAGTCGAGATAATTAAGCAAATGGCTCCCGTTATAACCCTTCTCTTTCATCTCTTTCGCTTCGATGTAAGTCAGCGAATCGATGTAAGACATACCTTCTGCCACACCAACACGCCATTGCGTCGGCCAGTCGAAAGTGTAATACGCTTTGATAGCGACAATGTATTCAGTGCTGCTTGACTGAACATCTGAATTCCAGTGATGCGCGATACCCGGTGTTAAGTAGATGTCCAATGGGAAACCGAAGATCTCATCGGTTAACGGGTGGCCATAGAAGAATGAGGTCAACTGGTTGTTGTATTCGTCTTTCTCCCTGTTGAATTTCATGATGTCGCCAATATTCGATGGCGTCGCCCAGCCGTGTGCAACACGTAAATACGGCGCATTGCTCAGCTTAGGTTTTGGCGCTTTGGTTTTATCATTGAAAAAGCCAAAACCAAGGTAAAGTTCGCCTTGATAACGGTCTTCGACAATCGACGAGTCATAGGCGTTATCATCCAGTCGAGTCACACTGGTTGAACCCAATAAATACAAGTTCGAAAACACATGGTAA
>NZ_JBFRLX010000264.1:0-10369 GCF_041470165.1 Vibrio sp. 10N.286.46.A8 | reverse complement strand
AAATTGTGTCTAAACCCTTATTTAAGGCTTTGAAAATAAGAACTTTCGATAACGACAGTATTAGTCTGATGCTATCGATTACCGCCTACTCAGTCAAACGAGGTCGTCGTTTAATACAAAAGTATTGCCGTTTTGCACAAAAGTTATTGTGCTCTTAAATCAAATTGGTGCGTTGACAATATAACAAATGACATTTATTGTAAATTGTCATTTATTATTGAGCCTTCCGGAGCATCACTATGTCGCTAAGTTTTATTGCAAGTCCTCCCCCGAAGGGTAGGCATCGCCGAGTGTTATCGGCCATTATTGGACAGAAAAGAAAACATCATTCATGTCCTGAGTTGCAAAGGCTTGATGGGAAAAGGGTACTTGTAACGGGGGGAACCGCTGGTATTGGCGAGTTCATTACTCGTTCTTTACTTGCTCAAGGTGCGAGGGTGACGTCGTTAGCGAGAGGCTTATCGGATGCGACGGATGACATTCTTCATGCCGAGTCAATCTATATGGATCTTGCGGATCCTAAGAGTATTGTCACTGCTGTAAAACAACTAGGGGATACGCCATTCGACATGGTCATTTGTAACGCGGGGCTAGTGTCTAAAAAGGCTGAAATATCGCCTTCCGGTTATGAAAAAACGTTTTCAGTCAATGTTTTAGGTCATCACATTCTTTATCGGCTTCTTATGCAGAAAAAAATGTTGGTTGACGATGCTCGTCTGGTTATGACTAGTGGAGATATTTACATTATGGAAAATGAGTGTTCGGCTGATATTCCTTTTGACGGCACATCCAGCACTTATTCACGAAGCAAGCTGGGGAATTTATGGCAAGTACGCGAGTTATCAAAGCGTTACCCAAATATCCACCCAATTGCGGTTCATCCCGGTGTGGTTGCCAGTGGCTTCGCTGGAAGTAAGAAAGGGTTTCTAGCATGGCTTCGTACTAAACAACTGGTGTCGGAAGAGCAAGGTTCCCACTCCTCTTTGATTGGTGCGACACAAGATCTTCCAAGAGGAAGCTATTGGCACAATGTATTTGGTTTGGTTGATTTACCGGAGAGTGATCCTGGTTGCGATACATCTGGTTCTAGTAAGCTGTGGGACCAACTTGAATCGATTACCGCTCCTTACCTGCAAGCGTGCGAAGTTAAGCCAACAGGAAAATAGAAATGAAATTTCTTTGGATAGTGAGCCTCACCCTTTTAATTAACGCCTGTGCAGAGAGCAAGATGGACACCAGAAAAGCGTCACCTAATTTCAAAAATGGTCAGTTTGAAAATAATACCGATATCAAAACACTGACGTTTTGGCAGATTGTCTGGGCTGGCTTAACTTCTGACGTTGAACAAGCGAATTGGCCAGACACTGTTGAAACGAATGAGGATAAAATGCCTGCTGCTAGGGAGCTAGGAGATAAAGTTCGTATTACGTTGGTAAATCATGCGACCTTTTTAATTCAAACCCAAGGAGTGAATGTACTGACCGATCCTGTGTTTTCAGAAAGAGCGAGTCCGATTTCTTTCGCTGGTCCCAAAAGGGTGCACCAACCAGGGATCGCGTTAGCCAACTTACCATCAATTGATGTGGTGGTGATAAGCCATGATCATTATGACCATTTGGATTTGGACTCTTTGGCGTTCCTCATTAAACGAGATAACCCGAAAATCTATGTGGGGCTTGGAGTGGCGAAACGTCTCCCTTCAAGCGCTAACACCACCGAGCTAGATTGGGGAGAGAGTGTTCAGGTTAATGACATCTTTAAGCTTTGGTTTTTAGAAGTTCAACATAATTCAGGTCGTACTCCCTTCGATAGAAACTCAACGCTATGGGGAGGGTTTTTAATGCATATTGGCGACCAAAAAATCTATTTTGGTGGCGATAGCGGTTATGCCAATCACTACAAATACGCTTATGAGAAGTTTGGACCTGTCGATATTGCCTTTATTCCTATTGGCGCGTATGCACCAAGAGAAATCTTCAAGCCAGTACACCTTGACCCCTTTGAGGCAGTGCAAGCTCATCAAGATCTTAATTCAAAACAGTCGATTGGTATGCATTATGGGACATTTCAAATGACGGCGGAGCCTCGCCTGGAACCTGTTGAGTTGCTTGACGTTGCGAAGAAGGCAGCTCAAGTTCCAGCTTCTGAGTTTATTACGCTTGAAGTGGGTCAACCGACTAACTTTTAGATGCTCAGCTCTTTTTAACCACAAGCTCCTTTTTAATTTCAAATCAATTTTTATCTCAGATCGCTTTAAACGCTAAATAGAGTGTTTGAGCCCTCAAAGACATGGATGTTTTGATATTTCATAATGTTGACCTGTAGCGTCAGGTCCCTTATTTGGTGATGTAATGAAAAACAAACAACCCATACTCGGCAATACGGGTACGTTGATCTTTTTGGTGATGATCAGCGCGTTTCCTCCTTTAACAACCGACCTTTATTTACCAGCTCTTCCTAATATGGTGGCAGCGTTAGGCACGACTCAGTCAATGGTTAACTTTACGCTGAGCAGCTACTTCGTTGTTTATGCTTTCGGGCTGTTATTTTGGGGGCCCCTCAGTGAGAAGTTTGGTCGCAAGCCAATTTTGTTAATCGGGGCAGGTATTTACGTTGTTGCCAGTTTCTTATGTGCCAACTCAGGCAGCATAGAACAATTGATTGGCTTCCGAATTGTTCAAGCGTTTGGTGGTAGTGCCGTCACGGTTGTCGCTGTGGCAATTATCAAAGATCTTTACGATGGGAGAGAACGAGAGAAGATAATGGCGACCATTATGTCGCTGGTGGTTATTGCACCTATGGTGGCGCCAGTAATAGGGGCATTATTACTTAAGGTTGCCACTTGGCAGATGATTTTTGTTGCGCTTGGTGTCTTTGGCCTTTTATCGATTGTGCTTTCACTCTGTCTGACAGAAACGTTGGTATCTCGTTATAGCGGATCTGTAGTGAGATCTTGGGGACGGCTGGGAGTAGTACTCAAGAATCCACGGTTTCTGTTGTTACTGGCAGTATTTTCGCTTACTCCAATGTCGATGATGGCATTTGTGGCTGCGGGTCCTTACATCTATGTTGAGCACTTTAATTTTAGCGAGCAAGAGTTTAGTTATATCTTCGCGCTAAATGCTCTATTTGCCTCATTTGGACCTCGGGCTTACATCAAAATTACTCAATATTGGCCTGCAAAACGAATTATTTCTTTCTGCTTCATGCTTCTGATTTTGTGTGGAGTACTGACTTTTAGCCTTGGTGAAGCTTCGGCTTGGTTGTTCGCCCCATTAATCGGATTAGCTACGTTAGCCACCATCACAACGCGAGTGCCTGGTACTAACCTAATGCTTGAACAACAAGACAAGGACACTGGTTCTGCCGTTGCAATCATTCAATTTACGTCAATGATTTGTGGCGCGATGGGGATGATGTTGGTTTCTGTCGAGTCTGACTCTTTGATTAAAAACCTTGGTGTGATCCAATTGTCTATAGGTGTGATCAGCGGCCTATTGTGGCTGGCATGGTCTCGGAACCCCAGTAATAAGCAGAACAACTCATCAACATCTTTCATGTCAAACTAGGTACAAAAGGTCGTTTTTTATGAAATTTAGGTTTAAGCCTCTTATTTTAATTGTGTGTGCTTTATTGCTGATTGGCTGTATTAGCAGCGAGCAGGAGTATGATCATCCGCTCTATGACACCTCCGCAAGTGCATTTCCAGTGCAACAGTTTGATTCGTTTTCCGAATATCAACAAACCATTCAAGCTTGGCTGGAAGAGAATCGTGTGTTTTTGCAAGACGATCATGCAGCGGAGCTTTCGTATAATACCCCTTTTGAAATCATGCCAAACCAAGCAAATTCGGTGAAAAAAGGCATTATTTTTGTGCATGGCTTAGGTGACTCTCCATGGTCTTTTGTCGATGTTGCTAAAGAGTTCGCTGATGACGGTTACTTAGTACGTAGTGTGTTGCTTCCGGGACATGGCAGTCGCCCGGCCGATTTAGTGCCGATAAGTATATCTGATTGGGAAAATACGGTTAAAAATCAAGTTGAAATTATGCAGAAAGAGGGGCTGGAGGTTTCTTTATCTGGGTTCTCTACTGGCGCGAATTTGGTGACGGATTATGCGAATAGCGACCCAAGCATAGAGGCTCTGTATCTGTTTTCTCCCGCGTTTAAATCTGACAGTGATATTGATTTCCTTGCACCTGCTGGCGCTCTATTTGTGGATTGGGTGTTCCAAGGCGATCCGCAAAATCACAACAATCTAATGAAATACAATAGCGTACCTTTGAATGGCTTTGCGCAGTATTACTGGACTAGCTACGAGGTTCAAAAATCTCTAAAAAGAAAACCATTCGACAGGCCAGCATTTTTAGCCGTCACTCAAGATGACAGTGTCGTTAATGTTACTGAAGTCCTTAAACTGTTTGAAACGCAGTTTACCAATGCAAACAGCCGATTTATTTGGTTTGGAGATAAACCAGATACGCTAGATAAACGCGTTGTCCATTTCGACAGTCGTGTGCCGTCAAAACGCATCAGTAACTTCTCTCACATGAGTTTGTTATACCGTGAAGACAATTTCTATTATGGCGCTAATGGTAAATTCCCAATGTGTCGTAACAGTACCGATCCTCTTGATTATGAAGCTTGTTTAAATAGTGATGAACCATGGTATTCCGCTTGGGGATACAAGGAAGAAGGGAAGGTTCATGCAAGGTTAACCTACAACCCATATTTTGACGAAATGTTGGATTACGCCAAATCTATCACTGCCTTATAAAGGCGACATTAGAAGGACACTAAAATGTATCAAAAACCATCCCCTGCATTACCATTGGGGCTGATATCGTTGCTATCGCTGTTGTTTGCTGTCCCAGTAAACGCAGATTGGAAGGAAACGGGCTTACACTTAAAGTTGGTTGATCTGTTAGACAGGGAAGACGGCTATTGTATTGATGTTGCTGGAAGTGGTGACTATGTAAGATTCGATTTGCCGTTATTGACGCACAATTGCAAAGAAGGCTTGTACGCTGATGAGGCGGTGACCCATAGAGATGACGGGACATTGTTCTTTCTGGCTTTCGAGGCATGTGTCACGGTTATGGGCGTTAATAATAATTCGTTACCTTACAATTCGCTGATGTTAAAACGCTGCCACATCGACGAACCATTTTTGAAAGCCACTCAGTTCCAAACGTTTGAGTTTACAGAGGACAAACAGGTTCAGTTGGTGGGTTCTAACCTTTGTATTACTGCAGGCGATGTATCTAAAGTGACCTACAGTGCGGCGCACCGTTGGAGAAGCTTGTATATGCAGGAGTGCAATGTTGCCGACAAAGCGTTATCTCAATGGCAAATGGTTAAACCAACGACTCGTTAGTCGATATCTTAAGTAAGCAGCTAAAAGATAGAAATTAAACGAACTCAAAGCCTCAGTATTGACGCTGTTCTCAACAGCTTGAAGACTGAGGCTTTAATGTTTTAGGCGAGACAAGATCATTGATATTAATCGGAAAACTGCTTTTTGCTTTTATAGCGAGTAGGATTGAAAGAAATGGCGTATTTGTCCGGTTTACTAGTCAGTATCCAAATTGACTCTGAAATGTCACATCATCAATAAGCGAAAGTATGTTGAAAATAGAACCCATTACTCCTCACATCGGAGCTCGCATCCACGAATTAGAGCTTTCTACATGCAGTGCTGATGAACTCGATAAGGTGTATCAGGCGCTTCTAACCCATCAAGTGATCTTTCTCGGCGGGCAGACTTTGTCTCCAGAACAACACTTGATGATTGCAGAACGCTTTGGAACGTTAGAACCTGCACATCCTTTCTTCCCTCGCGTGGAAAGTGCGCCTCAGGTGAGTGTGATTGAAACAACCCTAGGCAATGCGCCAATGGAAAGTTATTGGCATACCGACTTAACGTGGCGCAGCTTGCCGTCGAAAGCTTCCCTGTTGCATGCTCAACACATTCCAAGCGTCGGTGGTGACACGATCTGGTGTTCTATGACGGCGGTTTTTGAATCTCTAAATGAAGATATGAAAGCTAAGTTGAGAGGCTTATCGGCGACTCATTCGCTGGTGGCCTTTGAAGGTATAGAGTCAGAAGACATTGAGCTCGATTGGCACAAATCCTTAATCAAAACAGCACAGGAGAATCCGCCAGTGGTTCACTCTGTTGTTCAAGTTCATCCTGAAACGGGTAAAGAAACGCTGTATATCAATGAACAGTTTACGCGTTATATCAATGAGCTCGACCGCAAAGAGAGTGATGTTTTACTCAGCCAACTGTTTGAAATTGCGAGACGCCCTGAGTTTCAAGTTCGTTTCAAATGGGACAACGGCTCAATGGCGATCTGGGATAACAGGGTAACGCAACATTACGCAGTGATAGATTACGGCGATACTCCAAGAAAAATGCATCGAGTAACAGTTACATAACAGTAAGTAAGAGGGGTAATTGGTGTAGGCGCTAGCTGACAAGTCTCAGGAACTCAGGTTTAGTGTCTGAATTAAAGTATAAAACTGAGACTTTATTCATCTAAGCTTAATAATAAAAACAAATCTGTTGGTTCTTTGATTGAAACCCCACTGCTCGGACGTGATGTGTAATATAATCGGCGCCAAAATATAAGTATAAAAACCAAATCATAGAATTAATAAACGTCAGGGCTTAGAGAACAAAGTATTTCGTATGAACGCGATTCGTAAAGTTTACCAGTACGCAGAACCAAACCTTACTCTCGTAGGTTGGATGGGCTTTGTCGGCTTTCCAATTTACTACATTGTGTGGGAGTTTTTGTTTCCGCAACCCTACGAAAACTTAGCGCTTCGCCTGTTTTGCTCGGTATTGTTCTTTGGCATTATATTTCGTAATCGTGTCCCATTTGAATGGCGAAAATACCTTCCGGCTTATTATCAAGTTGCTGTAACTATCTGTTTGCCAGGTTTCTTTTTCTACATGCTGCTAATGAATAATTGGTCCAACGTTTGGGTTATGTCATTCATGTCGGCTATTTTCCTCCATATTTTATTGGTGCACGTGACGAGAGTGATGTTTGCACAAACCTTTGCCGGTATTGGGATTGCTACGTTGTGTGCTTGGATTGCACAAGGCTTCTACCTCGAACTCACAATGGATTGGACGCATGTGCCAATCTTTTTGTTTATCTACTTATTCGGCAACTTGTTCTACTTCCGCAATCAGGTGGAACATGAAAACAAGGTGTCATTGGCGAAGTCTTTTGGTGCGGGTATTGCCCACGAGATGCGAAACCCTCTAAGCGGATTACTTACCTCTATTGATGTTATGCAGTCTATATTGCCTAACCCTAAAAGTGGCGTTCAAAAAGGGCAATATGCGTTAAGCAATGAAGAAGTGATTCAGTTGCGTGAAGTGGGCGATGAAGCGATGGAGATCATTCATTCCGGCAACGAAACGATTGATCTGTTACTGACTTCAATTGATGAAAACCGCGTCTCTCGCTCTACGTTTAAGAAGCATTCAGCGCAAGCGGTGGTTGAGGATGCGATAGACAGCTTCAATTACAAACGTACTGCTGATAAGTCAGCAATCTCCTTGGATGTGCAGAGTAACTTTGAGTTCTTGGGCAGCGACACCTTGCTGAAATACGTCATGTATAACCTGTTCAAGAATGCGTTCCATCATCGTAGCCCTGAAGATTTCCATATTCATGTCACCATGTTCAGTGATGAAGTGACGAACCAAATTATGGTGACGGATAACGGGTCTGGTATTTCGAGCGATATCATTCGTCGTATTTTCCAAGATTTTTACACCACAGGCCAGTCGGGTAATTACGGGCTGGGTTTACCATTTTGTAAGAAGGTGATGCGTTCGTTTGGTGGTGAGATTAAATGCCAGTCTGAAGTGGAACAATGGACGCAGTTTACGATGACGTTCCCATCTTTGGCTTCAAATACAGTGAAAGAGATCAAGAGTGAGCTCACTAAGCTGAAGACCGTATTAATGGTGAGCGACCAGAAGATTCTGACCAGTAAAATGACCGAGATATCGCGTTTTATGGGCTTTGAACTTGCCGTCTTAGATGTCGCATCTGCGCTTAAGAACAAGGAGTATCAGTTCGAATTCGATCTGATCTTTGTTGATATGGAGAGCTTGGATTTAAGAGCCAATTGCCTCGATAGGATTGAATCGTTACTTTCGTTTACTGAGGCGCGAATCATTTACTTGTATGAGCGTCATCCTATCAAGCGTGTACGTAACATCTCTTTCGAGCCTATTTGGGTGGAAACACAAGTCTGGCTACTGAATACTAAAGCGACCATTGACCGTTTACTGTTTGACTCCAACTACGTGATGACATCGGTTGCTGTAAAACCGCTAGAGGCCACCACTAAACGTACGATTATGGTGGTCGATGACAATGAATCTCTACGCCGATTTACGGCAATGTTATTGGAAAAACAGGGCTTTGATGTTGTGCAGAAAGAAGACGGACAACAAGCCTTAGATGCGCTTGATACCGACGACATCGACTTGATCCTAATGGATATTGAAATGCCAATCATGGACGGTGTTGAAGCTTCTCGCCGAATTCGAAGTGCCGACAAAGAATACTCTTCGGTGCCGATTATTGCTCACACGGGTGACAGTTCTCCCGTTACCTTGGAAAAGATGGAATCGTCAGGCATGTCGGACTTTATTGTTAAACCGGCGGACAAAAACCGACTATTCGATAAAATTGCTCACTGGATTTAATGGATGTAATAGTCTGAAGTTCACGGGAATTGGGTAGACATAGATTCAAGAAAGAGCTCAGCGAATTGCTGGGCTCTTTTTGTATTGCGACATGATAGCGTCCATTCAGTCCTGCCGTTGGTGTTAGTTATAAATATGGTTCGAACAAGGTTACACGAACTCTAACTCGGGGTGATGATACGCTTCGTGACAAACGGTAAGCACATGGTCAATGTCTCTTGGCGTCATGCCGGCATTCACTGAAAAACGGATGATGTTTTTGTTCTTGCCCGTAGCGGGGCGGCAGAACACCGCACCGAACACATTCCGTTCTTCGAGGAAATCGCGAACACGTTCAGTGTTTCTTTCACTACCACATTCTAATGCCACAATTTGAGACTCGCTGCGGATATTAAAGCCAATTCGTTTTAGACCCGTAGTCAACGATTTAGCACGCTGGAACAGAGCCTGTCGTTTATCATCTGCACTTTTGATTACCTCTAATGTTTTCTCTAAACGGACCACCTCTTGTGGTAACACGGTCGAGCTGAAAATCGCGGGATAAGCAACAAACGGTAAGGTTTCTGAAAGCAGTTTTGGCCCAAGGATCGCGCCTGCACGATAAGCAAAGGTTTTAGCCAAACTTACGGTGATGAAGTCGACTTGGTTTGTAAGGCCCAATGCGTGAACTATGCCGGCACCATTTTCCCCATGCGTGCCCAATGAATGCGATTCATCAACGACGACGGCACAATCAAACTCCTGCGCCATTTCGTAGATGTCGCGTAGTGGGGCGATGGTCCCAATGGTACTGTAAACCGAATCGACCACAATAACGCCTGAGCCGTGGCGCTCTAACTGTTTACGCAGGTGATTCATATTGTTATGCATAAACGGGTGGGCGATGCCGCCAGCGGCACGAATGCCTTCCCATAGCGACATATGGGCAAAAAAGTCGATATACACCGATGTGTCCGGCGGGCAGATGGTTTGTAATAGTCCTATATTGGCCGCCCAACCTGACTGAGAAAGTAAACAGCTCTCCATTCCGACATAGTTCGCGAGCTCGGTTTCAAACGCAGGTTTAGACTCTTCATCTTGTAAAAAAATTGCAGACATCACTACGTTGTCATCGTGTTCAATAATCGCTGCTTGATGGGCGTCTTGGATCGGTTTGTTGTGTGACAGTGCTAAGTAATCATTGCTCTGCATCACGACGGCATTGCGCTGAGGTCGTTTACCCAATACCAAGTGCTTTTGGCTTTGGTTCTGGGTAATGAGGTCTTGAATATAGAAATTCAAGCGTTCTTCGATAAAGGAAGGTAGTGGTTTGTTTTTTGTTGTATCACTCATAATTATTCTCTTCAAATACGGGAAAACGCCAGCGCCGGCGGTTGTATATTGAAGTTAAAAAGTGATGTGTCATTAGTCAGTTTGCATAATTTTGTATGTGCTAGCAAACTCAGTATTTAAAGGTATCGAAGCGAGTCATTTTCCTTACGGTGCGGGGCTTTAACCTAGATCAGATTGGAATGATAGCCTTCTTTTTTATGATAAAAGGCTATTAAAATTTCGGTGTTCTAATGACCCTGAAAAAAGTCGATTCTGAAAAGCTTTGATGTCCTAGCTGCGTATTATGAACTGGCAC
>NZ_JBFRLX010000263.1:0-5506 GCF_041470165.1 Vibrio sp. 10N.286.46.A8 | reverse complement strand
GAATCAACATTACAAAATTTGGAGCGATACATCGGGTTCGAACCGATGACCTCAACCTTGGCAAGGTTGCGCTCTACCAACTGAGCTAGTATCGCAATTTCATTCTTCTTGCTTATCTCTTCTTGTTCATGAAAGAGAGAAAGAGAATGGAGGCGCCTCCCGGAGTCGAACCGAGGTCCACGGATTTGCAATCCGCTGCATAGCCACTCTGCCAAGGCGCCTTTTCAATTCAACACTTTAGGGGCTAAAGCAAGCCACACCGCTGTGTTCGGGTGCCTACTTTACGGATCGCGGGGAGATAGTCAAACAAAAAAATGAATTTCAATTCCGTTTGCTGACATTTAAATCAAATTGCTGCATGTTCGATCTCTTCAATCAATAAACACGCAGCAAAATGGAGCAAATTAAGGAATTCGACGTTACCACTTCTTCATAAAACGGCCGACTAGGCTTGGATGGTAAGCCCAACAATGGTCAAACATCGTCATAAGTTGTGGGTTGCCATATTTCGAAAGACTAACCGCATGAAAACGGTTTTTGTGCTCTTTCAATTTTTCGACCTGAGCAATCATTTCATCAGACTGCTTAGGAGCAATAAAGTCAGAAAGCACGATCAAATCTGCGTTCTTGTATTTGTCACCCGTCATCAAATCAATCGACTTCATCAGAACAGGTTCTAAATCTGTACCGCCATGGAATGAGTAGCTTAAAAAGTCACTCGCTTCACGTAGGCCATCTTGCCTTGTTAATTCATAGGTAATCTGCTCAGAAGAGAACAAAATCACGTAACAGTCTCTCTCTTCGGCTAGAGCTATCTGCATCAACGCATAAGCCATAGCTTTGGCTGACTGCTCTGGGAAACCGCTCATAGAACCCGAAGCGTCGACACAGACGATAAACGGGCCCTTTTCAATATCGATATTCTTGCTATCAGGCTTTTGCGCTTTCACTTTACGTAATGTCCGTGATTTACCTTGCGAACGATAGCTCAATAAACGCTTGTCGGCCAAGTGCTTATAAAAGATAACCTCAAGTTCAGGGTAAGCGAGAAACATGGTTTCGTTTGGCAGCATCTTGTTGAGATCATCACTTTCATGAATCCCAACGATATCATCGACTGCTTCATCGCTTTTCTCTTCAACCATCTGTAGTTCTTCTACAGGGGCTTTGTGTAGCGAAGGGTCATCTTCCTCACCAGCCATACGGCCTAGCTTTTCTGCGATCTCTTGCAAACCCTTGTGCTTATTCAGAAACTCAGCGTGGCGCTTCATGATGGTTAGGTCTGTTTTGCTTAATTTGGCCGATGCCATGTCCCACAAACGCCCTACACTGCCTTCATCGCCCGACTCTGTCACTTTGTCCATGTTTTTCATGGTTTCCATGCGCTGATAAAGATCAGCTAAGACTTTTTCTTTGCTTGTTTCGAGTTCGGTGACTTGAGCTTGTTTGATGGCGTCTGATAGCGATTGGTACCATTGATCACAAAAGTAATGTGGAAACATCGCGTTATAAACACCTTTATTGTTTTCCATCAAACGTCTTGCTTGTAGGTAAAATGCTGAGTGCCACTCCAGCTTCTTGATAACGCTATCAATCTCGTCAAAGAACTGAGATTCATCCCAGTAAATCACTTCTTGGTAAAGTGCGATTTCCTCTTGGAAACGGTCGGTTTCACACACTTTAGTGACGCGTTTTTTTACTTTACCGCGCCATTTAACTAAGTGGTTTTTGACTGATGTTTTCACACCTTTATTCTCAGCAGCCATCATCACTTGAGAACGAGCGATAAGATCATTCATCGCGGTATCAATGATACCTGAGTCAGCCACCATCAAAGCGAGGTTTAAGCCGTCAGCTCCTAACATATGCTCCCCCTCTTACTCAAAGTACTGACTCATGAACTTAATGCGTTGCGCGATCTTGCTACTCTTCACTTTTGTCGTTTCAAGCTCTTGTGTTACCGCCTGTAAGCTTGATTCCATCGCTTTCGGTAAATCAGGGTCAATATAGTTATGCGGTAATGCGTCATGGAATTCAGTGCGTACTCTTTTTAACTTGAATTCAGCTGCAGTTAACTGTTCTAGGGCTTTCTCAGCGCCGTTCAACCACTTGTTATACAGTTCTTGATCTAAACCGTCAGTAGTCACCACACTCACCAATACAGAACGATTAGCAATATCTTTGATCACTAATTGATTCGATGCATCCAAGTCGAGCTTTAAGCGGCATAGATTTTTATTTTCGTTTACGTAACCATAAATGTCGCCATGACCTTCTTTTAGAACACGGTCAAAATCATCTTTGGCTACATACACCCAACGACTATCGCCTTTCTCAGATTCAGACACCGACATATTGCTTTGCAGCATAACCAATTTAATAAGATTGTATGCGCTACCGACGCTGTACATTTTCGCGTTCTTGATATCATGTTGGTAAACGTCTTTACGTCGTAAGCCACTGGTCGACTCCACAGAGAGCGACACCGACAGAGTCGATTCAACATCATCTTGAATCTCTTCTAGCTCTTCACGAGACATTTCGATTTGAGATTTAGACTCTTGCTGATCAAACGCTCGGTTCAACGCAAAATCTTTTACAACGCTACGAACCACATCGCGAGATTCAGGGCTATGCCACAAACAATCTTGAAGAAGCATAATATCGAGCGGGTTAACGCTATCACGGCCACTGAAAAATGCGCTCGCTTTCAATAGTTTAACCGCTTTCTTCCAGCGTCTGTCCGAAACATACAAATCCGACTCTGACGCTGAGCCTTGCTTCTTAACCGTGTCTTCAAGCATGGTTTTTAGCTCAAATAACTTGTTAAACGAATTATCCGTCAACTCCAGATTATCGAGTTCTTTCTGCCATTGATGATATTCAATGTCTGTAATCGCTAACCCTTTGGGAATGACAGCTTCTTGAGAAGTACCTGTCGTTAGCATCGATTTGAAGTTTTGTTTGTTTTGAATACGGTTGACGAACACGCGAACTAACATTCGGTCATAAAGTGCTTCTAGTCCACTGTCTTCGTCAGGAAGTTCATTAGACGCTGAAACCAACAAGCGCATCGGCACACGCTCAATGTCTGCGCCGTTTTTAAATGTCTTTTCGTTAACCACAGTCAGTAACGTATTGAGAATGGCAGGGCCTGCTTTCCAGATCTCATCAAGGAATACAACTTGCGCGGTTGGTAGGTAGCCTTCGGTCAGCCTTACGTAACGACCGTTGTCTTTTAATTCTTGAATGCTTAGTGGGCCGAACACTTCCTCAGGAGTAGAGAAACGTGTCATCAAATATTCGAAGTAGCTACTGTTGTCAAAAGCCTGGATGAGGCGTTTAGCGATAAGGCTTTTTGCGATACCCGGAGGGCCCAATAGGAACACACTTTCGCCAGCCAGAGCCGCCAGTAAACAAAGCTTAATGGTGTCTTCTCTTTCATAAACGCCATCAGAGAGAGCATGCGCTAATTTATTGATTCTTTCAGAGAGTAGCGCCTTGTCAGCATGTGAGGAAATAGAAGGGTTCATGCGTTACTCCGAAAATCTTTGAACAGTTGAGAGTGTAGATACGTTTTTATACATTTGTTAGCACTTTGTTACAAGTATCTTTTATTATTGAGTTGCCTTTATATCAGATGGTTAAGCTGCAATTTTCGCGCAATCATAGATTCCAATTATGAGAGTAGCATCACGAATGGTGTGAAACTAAATCTATTGTTAACCCTAATTTTTCTTTTATTTTCGACACCATAGACGTTATGGTGGTACACGTCTTCAGTTATAAGAAAAATTGGCAAGGAAAGTGGCCAGATTGCATGAGTAAAGTTATCCATCAATGGAAAAGTATTTCTCTTATAGAAGAGAACGTGACGCTCCCTACGAACGTCGTGGTAAAACATACAACAATAAACCACCCCGGCGCGGCCGTTATTCTTCCTATCACTTCGTCTGGAAAAATCATCCTCATTAACCAGTTTCGTCCTTCTCTTAAAAAATGGCTTTTGGAACTCCCTGCTGGCACGATGGAAATTGATGAGACACCTCTTCAATGTGCACAACGCGAACTCGAAGAAGAAACGGGTTACAGTGCAACTTATTTCCAGAGCTTGGGACAAGTTACCCCTTTAGCTGGCTTCTGTGATGAGATCCAACACTTGTTCATCGCAAAAGACTTAAGCCTTACTACCCGCTTTGAATGTGATGAAGATGAAGTAATAGAGGTTATCGAACTTAGCTTGGAAGAACTGCAACATAAAATTCGCAACGATCAAATTACCGATACCAAAACCATCGCTTGTTTAAGCAAAGCCCAACTATGTGGCCATCTATAGCCAATTATATGACTACCTAATAGTACTCTAGGAGATAAACATGGACTTTCGTTCTGACACCGTAACTAAACCTTCGCAAGCTATGCGTGATGTAATGGCAAATGCAGAAGTAGGCGATGATGTATATGGCGATGACCCAACCGTCAACGAACTGGAACAATGGGCTGCAAATGAAACCGGTTTTGAAGCGGCTATGTTCACTTCTTCCGGCACACAGGCCAACCTACTGGGTTTAATGGCGCACTGTGAGCGTGGTGACGAATACCTTTGTGGCCAACAAGCGCACAACTACAAATACGAAGCTGGCGGCGCTGCAGTATTAGGCTCGATTCAACCTCAGCCAATCGAGAACAACCCTGACGGCACGTTAGATTTTAAAAAGCTTGCTGCAGCGATTAAGCCAGACGACAGCCACTTTGCTCGTACTAAGCTTCTTAGTTTAGAAAACACAATCAATGGTAAAGTGCTGCCAATCTCTTACCTAGCGGAAGCGCGTGAGTTCGTAAACCAACACGGCCTGCAAATGCACTTAGATGGCGCGCGTGTCTATAACGCGGCGGCTGCACTAGATGTTCACATTAAAGAGATCGCACAACACTTCGATTCGATGACAATTTGTTTATCAAAAGGTTTGGGTGCTCCGATTGGCTCTCTACTTCTTGGTAGCAAAGCGTACATCGCTAAAGCTCGTCGATTGCGTAAAATGGTCGGTGGTGGTATGCGTCAGGCTGGTATTCTTGCTGCAGCAGGTAAAATGGCGCTCACGGAGAACGTGGCTCAACTTAAAGTAGACCATGAAAACGCAAAAAAACTAGCGATTGGTCTAAGCAAGTTAGAAGGTTTCTCAGTTAACCCTGATTTCATTCAGACTAATATTGTGTTTGCGAAGTTAGAACAGTCGGTTGATATTAACCGCATCGCATGGGAGTTAGGAGAGCAAGGCATTACAATGTCACCAGGTAACCCTGTACGTTTTGTTACTCATAGAGATATCAGTTCAAAAGACATCGCGACTTTCCTAACTAAGTTGGAAAGTGCGCTTTAACGCTGAACAAGATTCGCATTAAAGCAATTAAGACTAGAGCTTCCCTTACGAAGCTTTAGTCTTTTAAAAAAAATCATTCACCTCTTCCACCGAAAAATAGCCACCTCACCTATACCTATACCTAT
>NZ_JBFRLX010000262.1:2864-3336 GCF_041470165.1 Vibrio sp. 10N.286.46.A8 | reverse complement strand
CAAATTATCTCGCCGCTTTTTATTTATTGATAGTTGGTGAAAACGTATCAATAGGCAGTAACTTACCCTGCAAACTCTTCTGAGTCTGGACGGTTAGTAAATTGCACGCCATTTAGAAAATCGCAAAGTAGTTGGTCTTCACATACTTTGTAGTTCTTGTTCTCTGGCTTACGGAAGTAGGCACCAATCTCGTACTTACTTAGGCTGATGCCTACCACTTCTAATATATCTAATACATCTTCTGCTTTCATGTTCAACGCAATACGCAGCTTCATGAAAATCATGTTGTTAGTCAGAGCAACTTCAGGTTTAGGTTGAACACCTTCTTTTTTGCCACGCTTAAGATTGATAAAACCATTTAGGAATACCGCTAACTCTTTATCTTTCATCGTAGAGCATGACTTGTCGTTGTCGTCTTTTAGCCAATTAATCACTTGGTCATGAGCAACGGTCACATCAGCTTGCTCGATAG
>NZ_JBFRLX010000262.1:0-2110 GCF_041470165.1 Vibrio sp. 10N.286.46.A8 | reverse complement strand
CATCAGCTTGCTCGATAGCTTTAATGATCTGTGCATTTTTAAGGTTTAGCGCGTGTTGAATACGACGCAAGATTTCGTTGTTAGTCACTGGGGATTCCTAAAAAGGGTTTGAAGAGTAAAAGGTGTTGGTTAGCCCGTTATTGTCGGCAAACAAATTTCTACTCTACATAGCATAGTTGACGGCGACTCTAACAGAGAACGCTTATTTTCGGTAGATATAAAAAATCCCCAATGCTTATCAACTCATTCAAGTTAAAAGTGCATTAGGGATTTCGCTATGAGTGCTTGTTATCTGACTGAAGCCAGAGCTACATTACACGCATGCCAGGTTGAGCACCTTCGTGTGGTTCAAGGATCCACAAGTCACTGCCACCAGGACCAGCAGCTAGGATCATGCCTTCAGACATACCAAACTTCATCTTACGAGGTTTAAGGTTTGCTACCATGACAGTTAGTTTGCCTTCTAACTCTTCAGGTTTGTACGCTGACTTGATACCAGAGAATACTTGGCGAGTTTCACCACCGATGTCCAGTTGGAACTTCAGTAGCTTGTTCGCTTTTGGTACTTCTTCACATGAGATAATACGAGCAATACGCATATCGACTGCTGCAAAGGCATCGAATTCAATCTCGTCTGCGATTGGCTCTTTGTCTAGCTCAGTTTGGCTTGCTTGCTCTTTTTCAGCTTCTGCTTTTTCTTTCGCAGCGGCTTCTGCGGCTGCATCTTCTTTAGAAGACTCGATCATTGCTTCTACTTTCTTCGGATCAATACGGCTAAACAACGCCTTGAACTTAGTGATTTCGTGATCAGTTAGCGGAGTAGCAATCGCTTCCCACGTAAGCTCTTCGTTTAGGAAAGCCTCAGTGCGAGCCGCAAGCTCTGGCATAACGGGTTTCAGGTAAGCCATTAGCACGCGGAATAGGTTAATACCGACAGAAGAAACTTCTTGAAGCTCTTTCTCTTTACCTTCTTCTTTTGCAAGAACCCAAGGTGCTTTTTCGTCGATGTACTGGTTAGCTTTATCAGCTAGTGCAGTAATTTCACGGATAGCGCGGCTGAACTCACGAGTTTCGTATAGCTGACCGATACGCTCTGCAGCAGCAACGAATTCGTTGTATAGCTCAGGTTCTGCAAATTCAGCAGAAAGCTTGCCTTCGAAACGCTTAGTGATGAAGCCAGCGTTACGAGAAGCTAGGTTAACAATCTTGTTTACTACATCCGCGTTTACACGTTGAGTGAAGTCTTCAAGGTTAAGGTCAAGGTCATCGATACGGCTGTTTAGCTTAGCAGCGTAGTAGTAGCGTAGACACTCAGGGTCTAGGTGATTTAAGTACGTACTTGCTTTGATGAATGTGCCTTTTGACTTAGACATTTTCGCACCGTTCACCGTTACGTAGCCGTGTACGAATACGTTGTTTGGCTTACGGAAACCAGCGCCTTCTAGCATTGCAGGCCAGAATAGGCTGTGGAAGTAAACGATGTCTTTACCGATGAAGTGGTAAAGCTCAGTTGTGCTGTCTTTCTTCCAGTATTCGTCAAAGTTGAGATCGTCGCGCTTGTCACATAGGTTCTTGAAAGAAGCCATGTAGCCAACAGGAGCGTCTAGCCAAACGTAGAAAAATTTGTTTTTCTCGCCTGGGATTTCGAAACCGAAGTAAGGTGCATCACGTGAGATATCCCACTGTTGCAGGCCAGACTCGAACCATTCCTGCATTTTGTTTGCAGTTTCATTCTGTAGAGAGCCAGAACGAGTCCACTCTTTTAGCATGCTTTCGAACTGAGGCAGATCGAAGAAGAAGTGCTCAGAATCTTTCATTACTGGAGTTGCGCCAGAAACCGCTGATTTAGGGCTAATTAGCTCAGTTGGGCTGTATGTCTCACCACAGTTATCACAGTTATCACCATACTGGTCTTCTGACTTACACTTAGGGCAAGTACCTTTTACGAAGCGGTCTGGTAGGAACATCTCTTTCTCAGGATCGAAAAGCTGAGAAATAGTACGGCTAGAAATGAAGCCGTTCTTTTTAAGTTCTAAATAGATGTGAGAAGCCAGTTCACGGTTCTCTTCGCTATGTGTGCTGTGGTAGTTATCAAAGCTGATATCAAAGC
>NZ_JBFRLX010000261.1:0-1002 GCF_041470165.1 Vibrio sp. 10N.286.46.A8 | reverse complement strand
AAAAAGAAGTTCAAATCATCTCTGGTTACCGTTCTCCAGCGACCAATGAAGCACTGCGCTCAAAGTCGAGTGGCGTAGCCAAGAAGAGCTACCACATGTTAGGTAAAGCGATCGATTTCCGTATTGATGGCGTTAACCTAAAAGAATTAAGAGACGTTGCTAAAAGCTTGAATGCGGGTGGTGTCGGTTATTATGCACGTAGCAACTTTATCCATATTGATACAGGTCCAGCACGCAGTTGGTAGTGTTAAGCTGAATTTACGAGCGAATGCTAGGTACTTGTCAAAGTAGACATCCAATGTCATAGTTTGCCCAAATTTCAGTTTGCCCTCTAAGGTTTGTATATGTCTCTTAAGTATCAAGTTGTCCCTGTTACCTCGTTCTCTCAAAACTGCTCAATTGTGTGGTGTGATGAGACAATGGAAGGCATCGTTGTCGATCCGGGCGGTGATGTTCAGCAACTGGCTGCTATCATCGAAGAGTTAGGTGTTAAAGTGGTGAATTTGGTATTGACTCACGGTCACCTAGACCATGTGGGCGGAACAGTACCGCTTGCTGAAATCTTGAACGTGAACATTGTTGGCCCACATAAAGCCGATAACTTTTGGCTTCAAGGTCTAGAGAATCAAAGCCAGATGTTCGGCTTCCCACTGTGTAAAGCCTTTGAACCAAACACTTGGTTAGAAGAGGGCGACAAAGTGACTTTTGGTAACCAAGTTATCGATGTGATTCACACGCCGGGTCATACTCCGGGTCACGTCGTGCTATTCAGTGAGCAAGCGCGTATGGCGTTTGTTGGTGATGTTTTATTTAACGGTGCTATTGGTCGCACGGATTTCCCGCAAGGCGATTTCAACACGCTAATTGCTTCAATCAAGACTAAGCTTTGGCCGCTAGGCAGTGATGTAACATTCGTACCGGGTCATGGTCCTGAGTCAACATTTGGCCGTGAGCGCGCATCAAATCCATTCGTTGCCGACGAGATGCCTATATATTAATTAA
>NZ_JBFRLX010000260.1:8881-9345 GCF_041470165.1 Vibrio sp. 10N.286.46.A8 | reverse complement strand
GGTTGGTACCTAGCAAAGCGCCTTGATGTGAAAACAACCGACAAAAAACCGCCAAGCAGAATCCTGTTTGAACTATCTAAAGATCCTGTTAGCGAGCAAGATTTGCAGCGTGAATCGCTTACGATCCATCACGATGGCGGTTATAGCGAGGCATTTATTGCCCTTACTAAAGATTTTTATCTCAAGATGTAGCAAATACCATGTGATCCTAATCACTAATGCTTCTATAATGTCCGACTACTCTTTTTTATCGTCTGCTTTTTGAGGCAGAAACATTTATTGCTTGTGGAGAAACAACAGTGATCAGAACCTTTGCAGAACTCGATCTAAACCAAGAGCTGCTTAAAGCAATTGACGAAATGGGCTACGAACGCCCAACACAGATACAAGCTGAAGCAATCCCACAAGCGTTAGATGGAAGAGACGTTTTGGCTTCTGCGCCAACAGGTACTGGTAAAACAGCA
>NZ_JBFRLX010000260.1:7869-8205 GCF_041470165.1 Vibrio sp. 10N.286.46.A8 | reverse complement strand
GGTACTGGTAAAACAGCATCATTTGTATTGCCAGCACTGCAATACCTACTGGATTTCCCACGTAAGAAATCTGGCCCTGCACGTATGCTTATCCTGACGCCAACGCGTGAGCTAGCAATGCAGATCACCGAACAAGCACGTGAGCTTGCTAAATACACCAGCCTAAATATCTTTACGATCACGGGCGGTGTGATGTACCAAGAGCACGCAGATATCTTAAGCACGACTCAAGATATCGTAGTCGCAACACCTGGTCGTCTGATGGAATACATTGAAGGCGAGCGTTTTGACTGCCGTGCGATTGAATGGCTGGTTCTCGATGAAGCTGACCGTATG
>NZ_JBFRLX010000260.1:0-7139 GCF_041470165.1 Vibrio sp. 10N.286.46.A8 | reverse complement strand
AGCTGACCGTATGCTAGACATGGGCTTTGGTCCTGTTGTTGACCGTCTGTCTGCAGAGTGTCGCTGGCGTAAACAAACTTTACTTTTCTCAGCAACGCTAGAAGGTAAAGGTATTGAAGGTTTCACTGAAGACCTTCTGAAAAACCCAGCAGAGATCGATGCAAAATCGTCATTGCGTGAACGTAAGAAGATCACTCAATGGTATCACCGTGCCGATTCAGCTAAGCACAAGCTTGATATCCTAAAACATATCATCACAGAGCAAGCTGAACGCAGCATCATCTTCTTGAAGACTCGTGACCGCCTAGGTGACCTACGAGCTCAATTAGAAAGTGCACAGATCCCGTGTGTATGGATCCAAGGTGAAATGCCTCAAGATCGTCGTAACAACGCGATTTCTCGTTTCCGCGATGGTTCTATCAACGTACTGCTGGCAACTGACGTCGCAGCTCGTGGTATCGACCTTCCAGATGTGAGCCACGTTATTAACTACGACATGCCGCGTACAGCAGATGTTTACCTACACCGCATCGGTCGTACGGCTCGTGCAGGTAAGAAAGGTAACGCGGTTTCTATCATTGAAGCGCACGATCAACTAATGATTGAACGTGTTGCTCGTTACACTGAAGATGCGATCAAAGAGCGCTTCATCGAAGGCATGCGCCCAACGCACAAGAAAGCCGCGGTAACGAAGAAGAAAAAGCCGAAGAAAGAAGACAAGAAAGCGGTGGCTAAGCAAAAAATTGCTAAGAAAAAGAAAATCGCTAAGAAAAAGAAAGCCGTTAAGAACAAGTAATCTAACCGCCTTTCAATGATTCAATAAAAAGCCCCATGCAGTTATCTGCATGGGGCTTTTCTTTGTCTGGCTTATTATTGTCTGGCCTGTTATCAGGCTAAATAATTCGTCTCTAATTTTAATTACAGGCTAAAGTCGAGACTAACTCGTTAGCCAAGGTCTGCTAGTTTTGCTCTTCACGCTTGAAGACTAACTCTTTCGCATTCGACTCTTCTTCAACGAAGTAGTAACCCGCAGTATCAAACCTGGTCAACGCTTCAACTGAATCGATTTTATTCTCAATGATGTAGCGAGCCATCATGCCACGCGCTTTCTTCGCGTAAAAACTGATCACCTTGTACTGACCATTCTTGCAATCTTTAAAAACTGGCGTGATGATTTGACCATCAAGGCTCTTCGGCTTCACCGCTTTAAAGTATTCGTTCGATGCTAGGTTGATCAACACATTATCGCCTTGAGCATTCAACGCTTCATTCAGTTTATCTGTGATGATATTGCCCCAGAACTGGTACAAGTTAGTGCCACGCTCATTAGCTAAGCGTGTGCCCATCTCTAGACGGTAAGGCTGCATCAAATCCAATGGCTTCAATAACCCATATAGGCCAGAAAGCATGCGCAGGTGATTCTGTGCGTAGTCAAAATCATCGTCCGACAGTGTTTCAGCATCTAGGCCAGTGTACACATCGCCCTTAAAGGCTAGGATTGCTTGACGTGCATTGTCTTGGGTAAAGGTCTCGCTCCATTGCTCAAAGCGCGCTACGTTCAGCCCAGCAATCTTATCGCTTACCTTCATCAGTGCTGATACATCAGCAGGTGTCAGCTTACGACACACTTCAATAAGCTCTGCAGAGTGCTCAACAAACTCTGGCTGGCTGAAGCGCTCAGTCGCTAATGGTGATTCGTAATCTAATGTCTTGGCTGGAGAAACGACAACTAACATAACTTTACCCTAATCGGTTATCTAACTGGATGCAGCTAGAGTATAGAAAAAACATCAACTTGTCTTTATGACTCTTCCTATTACTTTGATAGACAGATCTAGCTGTAAGTCGCTTACAAAGAAGAATCTCTTACAAAGAAAAATCGATAATAAAGAAAATATCGCAGGCAAAGAAAAAGGCTAAGGTCGAAACCTTAGCCTTTCTAATGATTTTAGGATGAGTGATGAATCACTCCAACAAGATTACTTCTTCTTGTTGTTAACCCAAATACCATCTTCCAATTGAGCCTTAAGCTCTGGGAAATCATCCGCATCGAACGTGGGTACTTTACCCGCGTCTAATTGACGGTTGTAGTCTTTCGCTAGCTTAATCACGATACCCGACAGCAAGATGATCGCTACCAAGTTCACAATCGCCATTAGGCCCATCGATACGTCAGCTAATGCCCATACCGTTGGCAGTGTCGCGAGAGAACCGAACATCACCATACCCAGTACAACGATACGGAACAGCACTAGGCCCTTCTTGTTGTTGTGCTCTAAGAAGATAAGGTTTGTTTCTGCGTACGAGTAGTTTGCAATGATTGAAGTGAAAGCGAAGAAGAAAATCGCTACCGCTACAAAGATACCACCCCATTCGCCGACTTGTGCTGTTAGTGCACGTTGCGTTAGTTCGATACCCGTTACTTCACCGTGCGGTACATACTCACCAGACATCAGGATGATTGCTACTGTTGCAGAACAGATAACAATTGTGTCCATGAACACACCTAGCATTTGCACATAACCTTGTGATGCTGGGTGCGGTGGGTAAGGCGTAGCAGAAGCTGCTGCGTTTGGCGCAGAACCCATACCCGCTTCGTTCGAGAACAAACCACGTTTGATGCCGTTAATCATCGCTTGTGCGATTGCGTAACCTAGGCCACCCGCTGCTGCTTCTTGCAGACCGAATGCACTCTTGAAGATAAGAGCCAGAACTTCAGGCACTTTCTCAATGTTCATTAGCATTACGTAGATAGCGATAGCTAAGTAAGCCAGTGCCATAATTGGAACAATGATTTCTGCAGTGCGAGCAATCTTACGGATACCACCGAAGATAACGAATGCAGAGATGATTACGATACCAACACCAACGTAGCTGCGCTCAAAGTCGAATGCCGTGTTCATTGCGCTTGCAATCGCGTTCGCTTGAACCGCGTTGAATACAAGACCGAATGCAATGATTAAGAAGATAGAGAATAGAACCCCCATCCAACGCATACCTAGGCCTTTCTCCATGTAGTATGCAGGGCCGCCGCGGTAGTTACCGTCGTTATCACGCGTTTTGTATAGCTGTGCCAGTGTGCTTTCTGCAAACGATGTTGCCATACCTAGCATGGCAATTAGCCACATCCAGAAGATAGCGCCAGGGCCACCAGCGGTTAGTGCTACAGCAACACCAGCCATGTTACCCGTACCGACACGTGCTGCTAGACTAGTACAAAGTGCTTGGAAAGAGGAGATACCTGCACTGTCTGCTTTACGGCTGTTTCTAAGAACAGAAAACATGTGGCCGAAATGGCGGAATTGAATGAAACCTAGTCGTACAGTGAAGTAGATACCCACACCAACGAGTAAGTAAACTAAGATAGATCCCCAAAGGAGATCGTTCATCAAATTGATTAAGTCTGTCACGTGAACCTCGTAATTGAGTTTAAGCACCGATCTTGCTTCCTAGCCTTCCTCTAGATCACCTATGCCAGTGTCAATAGTTGTGTCGGCATTAGATTTATATTTATTTGTTGCGCTCTAGATTGTAAATGTCGCTTCATGCATCCATTTTACGTATCGGTGTATTTTTTGACGGGCGGATAATGCAGCGAGACGGTCTAAAAATCAATATGAAAATAAACACATATCAAAATGACATTTCACTAATAAGACACCTTTTGTTAACACAGCTTTCAACAATAGCGCCTAATAAAAGTCACATTGTCGGGACATAATATCAACAATAACTAAGGTACCATAAAAACAAAAACATCATCCCGTAAAAATGACATCAGCCTAGGTTTTACAAGGTATAGTGAAGATCTGTGTTTTTTTCTAGGGTAATGAGATCCCTATACTACACGGCACAATGCGCACTTAAATGCACTGTAGTCAAAATGCTATTCCATTTGCACAATGAATTAACATTCAATCCCCCCTAATTTAATCGTTTACTTAAGTTTGTTTGCTTGTTTTTTGTACACAAAAATCCCCGAAATGTGTGAGCATGCATAATAAAACAAAACAAAATCTTCATACACTTGAAACAAATGAGAAACAAATCAAGGTTATTGTGAACCTAAATATGCTATTTAATGGTTCGTAAGAACGAATCCCACGGAAGGAGATATGCTTATGGATAGCTTTCAATTCGATGAATTATCAGAACTAGAAATGCCTCGTACCACTCAAAAAACACGCTCTAAACCACTCAAACGTAAATGGCGTGAAATTGAGGCAATCAATGATCGTAGACAGCTTGAGAAAGAGCTTAGAGAGATGAACCTAGGTCTCGATTTTAGCCTTGACGATATAAAGCTTTAATCAGCACGATAAGAAATCAGATAGCAAAAAGCACCTGTATAGGTGCCTTTTTTATTTTACGAGGTATTTAATCCGCTCAAAGCGTCATTTGGGAACTAGCCCTCTAAAATAGAGAGCATCTAAAATAGTCACGCTTCAACATGACAACTGGCTAAACGCACTCTTGTTCATTTTGTCGAACACGAGCCGCGAGTTGGCGGTACTCATCAGCAATTGTCTCTCCAAAGACAGGGTCGTCTTCAGGTTGAAGCCATTGAGACTCCACCTCTTGCCAATCTTTAACTGTGAACGACTCAACAATCATTGGTAACACATGCTTCTCTTCATATTCCATGTGTTTTCGTTGAGCTTTAACAAAAGCTTCAAGCTGCTCAATAAATACTTGTTGAGGAACCACCGCATCTTGAAGGATCATATCGACCACACCTAAAAAGTCCGCCGTTTTCTCAGAAAGCAATTGATGCTCCAGTTCCAAGTCTTCAATCACTTGATCACTGCCATATTGCTTAAGGTAGTAACGATAAATAACATCTTCTTTCGGGTGATGCACCTTGTCTGAATGGTCCATGAGATAATGAACCACCTCTGCGATCAGGCTATAGTTTATTTCTCGCTCCAGTTTCAGAAACTCTAACTTACTGTTGAGTATCGCGAGCAAACGAGCCATATAGCCATGCTCTCGTCTTATCCTTTCAATCATCATAGTATTGCACTCCATTACACCTACTGTTTATAAGTGTATACGAAGATGCTGATTTATGATTTGACCCTGCTCAGAAAACCACCAACCTATACTTATATTGGTAAACGCCAGTCGATAGATTGTTGATCCATAGAAGAAAGTAGCTTGTTGGTTGTTGAGAAGTGCTGACAACCGAAGAAACCACGGCGTGCTGATAATGGTGATGGATGAGGTGCAACCAACACATGGTGCTTGTCTGCATCAATCGCTTGGCCTTTCTTCTGGGCGTGTGCGCCCCACAACAAGAAGATGATCGGTTCAGAGCGCTGATTGAGCTCTGCAATAATGGCATCGGTAAAGGTTTCCCAACCACACTTAGCATGTGAGTGGGCTTTTGCCTCTTCTACTGTAAGGACAGTGTTCAACATCAACACCCCTTGAGATGCCCAAGAATCGAGGTAGCCATGACTCGGGATCTCAAAGCCCTCTATATCTTGTGCAAGCTCTTTGTACATATTACGTAGAGAAGGAGGGATTTTTACACCTGGCAGTACAGAAAAAGCTAAGCCATGAGCTTGGTTAGCGCCGTGATAAGGATCTTGCCCTAGAATGACTACGCGTACGGACTCGAAAGGCGTCATATCGAAGGCACTGAACACCAGCTCTTGAGGAGGGTAGACGGTTTTCCCACTATTGCGTTGCTGTTCAACAAACGCGAGGACACTCTGAAAGTACTCTTTGTCACGTTCATCATTAATAATGGATTCCCAAGTCTTTGGTGCGCTCATCGTTTTACTTCCCAATCATCAAGGTTTCTAGCGGCTTTCGCCAGACAAAAAAATAGCTGTATCGGCTAACTGTCCTAAATAAGGCTCTAGTTATACCTCATACAGCTATCAATAAACATGATGTGTAGGGTTCACTTGTTGATGAATCATAATAATCAGTTCAAGTTGTGTTTATCTCGATTCACCACTTTTCTGCTGTGTACGATGGTGACCGTGGTTATGCACATGACGGTTTGGGGTTGGTAAACGGCGAGCAGCAGATACAGTTGAAGTTTGGGCTTGTGAATACATAAAGGCACCTCCTCTAAGACATCGTGAACTACATATTCACTTTAATACTATGAAAGAAAGGTGCCAATTTTTAGGAGTAGAAGGAAATTAATTATTCCCTCTATTATTACGCTTCTTCGCTCGCTAGCGTTGCTGAGCGGTGGAACATCCTAAGTTGTTGAATTTCCTCTTTCCAGATCGTCGAATCAATGGTTTCCAAGATAAGAGGAATACCATTAAAGCGAGAATCCGAGGCAATATACTCAAAACAATCCCAGCCAATCTCGCCTTTTCCTAAAGAATGATGTCGATCGACTCGGCTCGCAAACTCAGCTTTTGAATCATTGATGTGCATTGCTCTTAGATAGTGCATACCCACAATGCGCTCGAACTCAGCAAAAGTCTGCTCACACGCTTCTTTTGTTCGTAAGTCATAACCGGCCGTAAACGTATGGCAAGTATCTAAACACACACCGACACGCGACTTATCTTCTACTTGGTCGATGATCTCTGCTAGTTGCTCAAACTTCCAGCCAAGGTTAGTCCCCTGCCCTGAGGTATTCTCAATCACCGCAATCACATCAGGCACCGCTTGATGAGCCAAATTGATAGACTCGGCGATCTTGGCCAAACATTCGCTTTCTGAGATTTCTTTAAATGACTCCCTGGATGAAAATTCAAAAGCGTCAATCCAAGTTGATTACAGCGCTCCATTTCATCAATAAAAGCGGCACGTGATTTCTCTAACTTCTCTTCTTCTGGCGCTCCTAAATTAATAAGGTAGGAGTCATGAGGAAGAATGTGCTCAGCACTAAAGCCCAACATTTTGCAGTTGGCTTTAAAGGCACTGATGGTTTTGGCTTCTAGCGGCTTTGCTGCCCACTGTCTTTGGTTTTTGGTGAACAGTGCAAAAGCATTGGCGCCAATCTCTCTTGCGCGCATTGGCGCCTGATCAACACCGCCCGCAGCAGACACATGCGCACCAATAAACTTAATATTAGTTTCAGGTTTTGAAGATGAATTATTGTTTGTCATTAAATCACTTTACACTTTCAGGATGCTTAATAATTAAAGGGTCGTATCACTTAC
>NZ_JBFRLX010000259.1:0-292 GCF_041470165.1 Vibrio sp. 10N.286.46.A8 | reverse complement strand
TCTAATAAGTGGCGGAGTGGACGGGACTCGAACCCGCGACCCCCGGCGTGACAGGCCGGTATTCTAACCAACTGAACTACCACTCCGCAGTGGTCAACTCACTAAGTGAGCGTCCATATCTCCAGGTCGGTCAACCTAAAGATTTAATTTAAAGCCTGGCGATGTCCTACTCTCACATGGGGAAGCCCCACACTACCATCGGCGCTATTGTGTTTCACTTCTGAGTTCGGCATGGAATCAGGTGGGTCCACAATGCTATGGTCGCCAAGCAAATTTTAAAATTCGGAAAGCT
>NZ_JBFRLX010000258.1:0-9414 GCF_041470165.1 Vibrio sp. 10N.286.46.A8 | reverse complement strand
CAATTGAGCGCCTTTCTTGTATCTATAATCTAACCATTCTTAATTTAGTTATTTCTCAACCAAACATCTTGGTTTTTAGGTGCTTTCTTCTTTTTCTTCTTGCCAGTTCCTGCTGGTGGCGCAACCGGTTTTAATGCAGCAACAAGTGCAGCGGTTGCTTCTTCATCCACTTCAAAGCCTTCGATTTGCTCACGCTCAAGACGAATTTTGTTCTTCTTCTCGATGATTGTGAAGTGATGGTAGTCTTCGTGATCGATCAAAGATAATGCTAAACCAACCTCACCTGCACGACCGCTTCGGCCAATACGGTGCATGTAGTCTGATGGACTACGTGGTAAGTCAAAGTTGATCACTACAGGAAGCTTTTCAATATCCAGACCACGAGCTGCGATGTCTGTCGCGATCAGAACGTCAATCTCGCCAGATTTAAAATCTTCTAGGATACGAGTACGTGAACCCTGACCTTTATCACCGTGGAATACTTCCGCAATGATACCGCGCTTGTAAAGCTTATCAGCCAAATGTTCACAGCTGTTCTTCGCATTCACGAAGATAAGAGCTTGGCGCCATTCGTGTTGTTGAATCAGGTGCGCCAACAAAGCTGTCTTACGGCCTTTTTCGACTTCGAATACTCGCTGAACTAGCGTGCTCGCATTGGCACTTTGAAGTTGGACTTCAATTGGGTCGTTCAGTAATTCGTGAGTCAACGTTTTAACTTGCTCAGGGAAAGTCGCAGAGAACAACAGAGTTTGCTTCTTGCTAGGTAGAAGTTTCAAGATCGCATCAAGTTCTTCTGTAAAGCCAAGGCTCAACATTCGGTCAGCTTCATCAAGCACTAACGTTTTTACTTTATCGAGTTTGATAGCGTTGCTTGAGATCAGATCAAGCAAACGACCCGGTGTTGCCACCAAGATGTCTGTGCCGCCACGTAACGCTTGCATCTGAGTGTTCACCGATACACCACCGAATACACAAACAGTTTTGATTGCACCGTTGAAATGTACTGCGTAAGACTTAACGCTATCGGCAACTTGCTTAGCAAGCTCACGTGTAGGAACCAAGATAAGGCCAGAAACATAGTTACCTTTGCCTGAGCGACGGTCTAGAGGTGCATCTTCATCGATTTGTTGTAACAGTGGAAGTGCAAAGGCTGCGGTTTTACCTGAACCTGTATTTGCGCCTGCAATTAGGTCGCGTCCTGCTAACACACTTGGAATAACTTGCGCTTGGATAGGCGTTGGCTGTTGGTATTCAAGCTCGGTAAGACGAGCCATCAAAGGAGAGATTAAGCCAAGATCAGAGAAGTTGGTTGGTGTTGTGGTGTTAGTCATTAATTGCAGGAACTCAAAGCTAAAATAATAGCGCGCTATATTAACGTATTTCAGCAGTATTACGTAACTAAATCGCCCCTTTCTCTCGTGTTTTAGCAATGAGCCCCACTACAACACATCCAGTATCAAGTTATGGCAAGTTTAATTCAGCCACCCTGCTACCGTTTGTTCCGGTGTATACGAGTTAGGTTCGGTTAACCACACGGCTACAGCATCTGGCGTTGCGACTAATGGATCAAAATCGACATTGAATTGCCATTCAGACTCACCACGTCGATAGCCGTCATAAACCACGACAAAATCGTGCTCAAGTTTCTTACCTCTGTTCTCGCCCGCTTTAACGCTGGTGACTTCGTTCATCGCCAACAAGGTAATATGAGCGACATAATCACCTTTGCCTTCGTAATGCACGCTGAACGTATCGCCTTTATGGTTCACTGTTAATTTAGGATTAATTTGTTGTTGGAGCGATGGCAAGGTTCTGTCTAGCCAATTAAAGTAACCACGCCACTCTTTTCCATCGACGATAAAGCCCGGGGTATAAACACCACTTGTTACCCCATAAGCTTTGTACAAGCGTTGCTTCTGACTGAATGCCTTGCTCGCGAACTTATCTCCCCACCCTAGGTAGTCCCAGTAATCGACGTGATAGGCGAGAGGAATGACTTGTGTCCAAAGATTAGGGTCGTCTTCAAAAGTACTAAGGTAGGCATCAGCAGGCGGACAACTTGAACAACCTTCAGAGGTGAACAGTTCGATAACCTGCGCAGGCTGGCCTTCGTTACTCCAGGTTTGTGCAATCGACACAGAAGAGTAAAAGCCGATCGGTAAGGCAAGTAAACAGAGTTTAATCAATGGTGAGTTGCAGCTGGCGTGTGACATACCGTGATCCTTGTACGAAGCGAATTTACTGGTGCTCAAATACAGACCGTTATGCCTAAGTCTTTCTTTCAGGTGATGAGTTTTCAGGTGCTTAGTTTATTTTAAATGCTTAGTTTCTTTGAGATACACAGCTTATTGCAGATACAAAAACGCCAGCTTCAGAAGCTGGCGTTTTCTTAAAATTCTATATTTTTACATGTTAACGCAGAGATTAACGGTTGATACCGATATCGCGTTGCATGTGACCAGATAGGTCGCTTGAGTAGTAACTACGTGGAGAGTTGTCTACAAAAAGAATATCGAAAATGTGTGCAATCAATCCTTTGAAGTTAACCGAGTAGGTCTTCTTATCCATAGAGTTAGGAACAGCGATAGTATTCATTTGCATTGCTTGAGCCATGATTGCCTCTCTATAAATTTGTTTAAGTGGTTCGTTCTGATGACAAGAATAATAGGTGATTTTTTACACGTTAAAAAATGACTAAATTTGGACTTTCAGATTAGTTTTTCTAATAAAACAAACCGTTAACAAGGTGTGGAAATACATATTCACAAATGGTGAGTATAAATTCACAATGGCGTTAAAAACATGCATTTAGTACAAATACTCTTCAAATCACAGTGGCCAATGTCACAGAAATTTTACATGAATAAATTTCCCACTTCATCGACCACGTACCGATTATAAACTTTTCGATAAGTTATATTTGTTTCTAATTCACTTGTTCAATGTCTGGCTTCTTCGCATAAATCGACGCTATAACCGCAATCGTCATGGTAGAAATCAGCACCGCCAACGACCAATACGTCGGGATGGCCCATTCGCTATCAACCAGTAGCATTTTTACACCAATGAAGACCATGATGAATGCCAGTGCAGGCTTCAAATAAATGAACTTATCCATCATGCCTTGCAGTACAAAGTACAAAGAACGGAGACCAAGTAACGCAAATACGTTTGCAGCAAGTACTAAGAAAGGTTCTTGTGTTACCGCAAAGATCGCAGGAATAGAATCCAATGCAAACATCACATCCATAACTGCAATCGCACCGATCACCAACATCATTGGAGTGAATGCCCATTTAGCACCCTGTTTAACCATTAATGCAGGGCCATGGAAATCTTCGGTTACCGGCATCACTTTACGAAGTAGCTTTTCAGGCAGTGTATTCACGCTTTCCTCTTCGCCCTTGTCTAACGCCAGTTTAATACCAGTACCAATCAAGAACGCAGCGAACACGTAAAGTACCCAGTGGTATTCCGCCAATAGCTGTGCGCCTAGTGCGATCATAATTGCACGAAGTACCAATGCACCAATTACGCCCCAAAGAAGCGCACGTGGTCTTAGATGCTCAGGAACTTGGTATTGAGCAAAGATCATCGCGAAAACAAATAGGTTGTCTACACTGAGTGATTTTTCTAGCAAGTAACCCGTAATGAATGACACGGTTGCTTTTTGCGCTGTGTAGTCACTATTTGGTGCATAAATGTCCCAGAATAAGTAAATAGAACCAGCAAACAAAAATGCAAGTACAAACCAAAAAACGCTCCAGATTGCCGCTTTTTTAATTGTGACGTTCCCACCACGAGTCTGATAGATATCAATAGAGACGAGAATCACTGTTAGCAGGAAAAAACCCGCATAAGTCGTCATGATTGGCGATGAAAAAAAGGATTCACTATTTGTAGATAATAGAGATTGAGTTGAGTTCATTATTCCTCCGGGCGGAAGAACTTTACAAAGACCTTCCGCAAACAAAACATATCAAGTTCCACGACGGATCTTGATTGTGATTGCGTTGGTCTCGTTGAAGTGAAATATGGGATTTCACCTTTACATACCGGATAGGCTCTTAGCCTAACGAGATGACGACATGTAAACTTGCGCTAACTACTCCCCAAACGCGTGGATAATATTCCCCTATTTGTGTTTCGTCTATTAAAATTTGCACTAGAAATACAAAAAAGGAGCAAATGCTCCTTTCTTATTGATGCCACCCTATCAAATAGACACTCGAATTGATTCTAAGAATAAATCTGCTAACCAAATTCACGATGGCACTGCGTAGTTACACTGCAAAACGATCAAGTTATAATTCTGCGCAAATTACAATCTTGCGTAAATTACAATCCTGCCGTCGGTATCAAATACACTAACGCAGACCAAACCGATACCCAACCAACCACCGCTACTGCATCTAACCAATCTTTCTTATCCATGCTTATCTCCACAAGAAGTGCGACCTGCAGGAATAAAGCATAAACAGTGCCAAATTTATAAACAGCTATAACTAATAATGTTAAGTGCAATCATTGATGCTGATTATCTAAAACACTCCATGCAATTCAGCGGTTCATTGTGTTTAAGAGACTCTGGGTATTCTTGTAGAAACTCGATAAAACAGTCGGCCATAGAATCGGTCGTCACCACGCCATCACCTATCATATCTAAGACGGCGTTATAACCCTCTTTTCCTTTCATGGTATAGGCTGACGACGCGCCTCGGTAAATTCGGTCGCGAGACACAGGCTGCCAACCGGATGTTTCAGAGTGTATTTCTAGATGATGAATCCTATGTCCTAAGGGTGCTTCTTTGTGATAACAAAATCTCAAGTTATGAGTATAAGGAAAGCTGCCAGAACCCGTGCCCACAACACCATTATCCAATGCATTGTTGATTGCTCCTTCGAGCATGCCTGCGATCGTTTCACCTTTTACGTCATACACACCAATGGGTACGGCAAACGGTAGTAGTTTTCCGGCAATATCGGCAACGGATACATCACCACTATTGAGTGAATTTCTAACACCACCTGCGTTGTGAATCGCAAATTCAACCTGATGCCCTTTCTTATTCATCAAGTAGTGAAATGATTGAGCAACCAACGGAGCAAGCTGACTTGGACCTTTCTCATCTGGGATCCGAATATGGCGCAGTGTTGTGTCTGCATTAGCAATAACTTGTTGTTGAAGTTTTCGAACTCTCGGCTGGTATTTATCCGTCAGAATGCTCTGTAGTTCCGGATCTTTCTTGCACACTGCAATATTAGGGTGATTATTCAAAAACTCACACGCCATATCATGAGCGTCGTCTTGCCCGACTTCACTTAGCTTTGCATCTATAAACAGTCGACGGCCTAACAGCAGTTCGTTCTTACCATTGAAGTGAGTCACTTTGCCTTCAGCATCGAACTCGATTTCGCAGTGTCCTAGGCTCATGGCGTGGAAACCCGCTTGCACAACATAGGTATCACCGACTTTCACGCCGTAATCATCATCTTTAACTAAGCCAATATCAGAGAAATCACCTTGTAAGCGATGACTATGACCACCAACTATGACGCCAATACCTGTTACGTTGGCTGCTAACTCTAAATCAGCTTCGTAACCAAGATGGCTAAGTAACACAATCTTGTTGATGCCAGCTTTACGAATCTGCTCAATGGTCGCTTTTGCGGTTTCTAAAGCGTTTTCAAACGGAGTATCGATATCTGGATTAGCAATGCCTGCCATCTTGTCGATGCTTAAGCCGAATATTGCAACCTTCTCGCCATCAAATTCTTTCGTTATAAAAGAGGCACTTCGTGTTTCAGTCAGATAAGGCTTAACAATTTCGTTGTCCGCTAAGGTATGAGTTTTATTGATATCCTCATTCGATAGATTCCAGTTACCGGCCAACAGTGGGAATTTGATTCTTTTCGCGAAAATCGCAACGGGCTCATTACCCATGTCTAGCTCGTGATTGCCGAGCGTCATGGCATCTATATTAAGGGCGTTCAACAAATCGGCGTTGGCTTTTCCCTTGAATAAAGAAAAGTACAAAGTGCCCTGGAAGCAGTCACCAGCATGCAGGAACAGGGTTCCAACCTTCTGACGCTGGGCATCTTGTTCTATTTGTTTAAAGCGTGTTGAAATTCGAGCAAAACCACCAGCACTCACATAAGGTTCAATGATGTGGTTGTTCATTTTAAGTGATAGCTGTAATGAGGTTGGTTCAAAGTATGAGTGGGTGTCGTTGATGTGTGCCAACACTATTTTTGTCGGCTTATTCTTTTTAGTCATATTTTCTTCTCTCTTTGTCCCTTCATACTAGGTCGAGAATCATGACAGAATCGTGAATTTTATGAAACTGCACTGCAAAAAAATACTCGAGATAGATCGAAAATCTCATTTTGCACCGTATAAATAAACAACGGGTTTTGTGACAGGTGAGCATACCAGATTTGTGTTTTTCGATTATGATTAAAGATATCTGTTAGCTTTCAAACAATTAGCAGAGCCTTCCGTTAGGAGTAAGCCTATGCAACTAGAAAGAATCGAGATTTCTGGCTTTCGAGGTATTAAGCGCATGTCTCTTGCGTTTGATGAGCTAACCACGCTTATTGGTGAAAATACTTGGGGTAAGTCTTCATTATTGGATGCCCTTTCCGTCGTTCTCCCTTCAGACGGAGCTCCATATCACTTCGAAATGACCGATTTCCATGTCGATTACTCAGTTTCACATCCACAGTCTCAACACCTTCAAATTGTTCTCGCATTAAAAGCCAACGATAAAAGTGAGCTAAATGCAGGACGTTATCGCAAACTCAAACCGGTGTGGGTTCAAGACGAGTTTGGTGTTTTTCGTATCTATTATCGAATCAGTGCCACGTTAGATCAATATGAAACGACCACACACTATGCATTTTTGGGGTTGGACGGAAACCCTCTCAAGCTTCATCACTCAGAAAAGCTCGCTCAAGAATTAATGACGTTACACCCTGTAATTCGTTTGAGAGACGCAAGGCACTTCGATCGCCCTTTCAACGGCAATTCACTTAACCACAATGCTCATCTACCGGGTAATGTTCACACTAACACCGTTCATGCTAGTAACGGGCACGCTAATAATGTGAGTGGAAATGGTAACGGCCAGAGTCAAACAACCAATGGTAATGGTAGCAATGGAAACGGAAATGGGCGTCAGGCAAGGATAGAAAAACGCATCGACAACACCTGCCGTCGCCTTATGGCGATACCCGGACATGTTAATAAAGGTGAAATGCGCAGTAGTCTTGAGTCGATGCAAAGCTTAATAGAACACTACTTCTCATTTAAGAGTGTCTCACGTAAAAATCCGAGAAAACCGCGTGATGGGTTACTTTACTCAGCTGGTGCGAACGACAAGAGCATTCATCAATTGGTCGAAGAGACCAAAAACAAACAAACTCGCTTATTATTCATGGGGTTGCTTAATGCCTATTTGCAAGCAAAAGGGCCAAATGACTTAAGAAGATGTGCTCGCCCTCTTTTGATCCTTGAAGATCCAGAAGGTCGATTGCACCCAACGCACTTGGCAAGGGCTTGGAGCTTGATGCAAAAGCTGCCCATGCAAAAAATCCTGACCACCAACAGTGGCGATCTACTCGCTGCTGTGCCGCTTCAATCGATTCGTCGTTTGGTACGTCAGTCAGATAAAACCATAGCCAACCAGCTCAATGTGAACCACTTCAGCAAAGATGAACTTCGTCGAATTGGTTTTCATATTCGTTTTCACCGGTCCGGCGCTCTGTATGCTCGCTGTTGGTTGTTGGTAGAAGGTGAAACCGAAGTTTGGTTGTTTAACGAGTTAGCAAACCAATGTGGGTATAACCTTGCTGCGGAAGGCGTTCAAATTATTGAGTTCGCGCAGTCTGGTCTTAAAGCGCTCATTAAAGTAGCGCAAGAGTTTGGCATCGATTGGCACGTGGTGACTGACGGAGACGCTGCTGGTAAGAAGTATGCGGCGACTGTGCTATCTAAACTCGGTAATGATCAAGAACGACATCGCCTCACAGAACTGCCTGATAGAGACATCGAGCACTACTTGTACATGAATGGGTTTGAGAATTTTTTCAGAGACATGGTTAAGATTCCTTATGATCACCCTATTCCAGCGAAAAAAGTTGTGGCTAAAGTTCTCAAGAAACACGCAAAACCAGACCTGGCTTTAGCGATCGTGTCTCATTGTGAGAATCAAGGACAAGACTGTATTCCATTGTTGTTGAGATGGACTTTGAAACGCGTGATCACCATGGCAAACGGAAATACCTAGCTTCTTGCTTATCTGATAAGTGCTATTAGTTCTTCTGTTGATAATTTCTTGAATTGATTAAGAAACCAAAAAAGGCACACCAAGTGGTGTGCCTGTATAAATCGATATACAAATTAATTGGGGGTTATCTTGCAAGAGTTCACAGTGACTAAACTAAGGTTAGGTTAACGAATTAAGGCTAGGTTAACGAATTAAGCCTTCGCTTGCTTAGCGTGTTGTTCAACCGCTTCCGAAGATTGAGTCGATTTTTCGTGAAGCCAAAGCCCCGTTGCTTTCATCAAGTATCCAAAGACACCACCAAGCAGTAAAGATGGCACGACAAGTTGCCAATCGCCGCCTGCTGCAAACGTCGCGCAGCAACCAATAAAGGTCCCTGGGATATAACCTAGCCACGCTTGTTTGGCTTGAATACACATAAAGAAAGCGACAATAGCGGTAATCATATAGCCTAAAATCTCTAACCCTGCGAAGGTCGAGCTTTCGATAATCACCATTGCCCAGAATACACCTGTCATGTTGGTCAGTAAGCTGCCTGCTAGTCCTTTAACACCGCCCGTTGGCGAAGCAAAATAACTGGTGCAACCTAAGAAACCGGCCCATGACAATAAGCCGAAAGAGATAGCAATCCATCCCCATAGACCTGACAAAATACCTGTTGTTAATGAAATCGCGACTAATGTACTCATACTATTTCTAAAGCCTAATTACGAAATTCATCGCACCGGATTTAGCCTCACTTAAAATCAAGTAAGCATATTATGGGAAGAACGCCTTCTTTTAGCCGATCATGATCACATTAATAATGTACGCGAATATGCATTTATCACCAGATAGAGACCGGAATCGCTTATTCAACACAATTAGTTATAAGGGGCTGTTAACCTTTCGAGCTTTATTTTGCAGCTCTTGTGGGAAATTTATACAAGGCAGAGGCTTTGATGTGTAGTTAGCCTACATGAAAAGGCGATAACGCAGTAGAAATGAACCACAAGGACTGCCCGAAGGGTTCGGTTAAAATCGCTTTATGCTTTGTTGAAGAATATTTGCTTAAAATGACTAGGCTACATACTCTTCGCCGCGCCTAAAACGATTTTACCTCGAACAAAACTTAACCACGAAAGGTCAA
>NZ_JBFRLX010000257.1:0-684 GCF_041470165.1 Vibrio sp. 10N.286.46.A8 | reverse complement strand
GGGATTACGGCCACAGTGCGATTGTCGCGAACATCAAAACCTCAGAGCCGCACCATAGCGTTGCTCGTCAAATATTCACACCGCAAGGGCCGTTGGCGTTCCTGCCAATGCAGCCAAGCAAAATGAGCTCGATAGTTTGGTCTACGGAGCCTAATCGTGCCGAGAAGCTTGTATCAATGTCGGATGCTGATTTTAATAAGCAGCTAACGGCAGAGTTCGACTCAAAGCTTGGATTATGCGAAGTGGTTGGTGACCGTTTTGCCTTCCCACTGCGCATGCGTTATGCACGTGACTTTGCTGTAGAGCGTGTCGCTTTGGTGGGTGATGCTGCTCATACTATTCACCCATTAGCAGGGCAAGGTGTGAACCTTGGTCTATTAGACGCAGCAAGCTTAGCGCAAGAGCTGTTAACGCTATGGGCTTCTGGTGAGGATATTGGCACCAAGCGCAACCTTCGTGGCTATGAGCGCTGGAGAAAAGCTGAGGCGGCGAAAATGATTGCTTCAATGCAGGGCTTTAAAGATCTGTTTGAAGGCGATAATCCGGCTAAGAAGCTAATTCGTGGTATCGGTATGAAGCTTGCTGGTCAATTACCGGGTGCGAAAGATGAGATAATGAAGCGAGCGCTGGGGTTGTCGGGCAACCTTCCGGATTTAGCTAAGCGCCCCGTAGTACACCGATAGT
>NZ_JBFRLX010000256.1:0-5075 GCF_041470165.1 Vibrio sp. 10N.286.46.A8 | reverse complement strand
AAACCTCGAACGTCTTAAAGCGGTGTGTAGGCTCGGTGTTATTCATTAAACACAGATAAAGCTCCGAACAACGCTGCTCAATTAGACTCATACTGTAACCATCGACCGCAATATGATGAGTTCTCAGATACCAAAGTACTTGCTGTGCTCCAACAACATAGAGCTGTACTTTTGTAATCACATCCTTTTCCAAATCAATGGCCGTCTCGACATCAGAGCGCAAATATGCATTTACTTGTTCTTGCGCGCTTTCTTCTCCGCGTAGATCGATGACCTCCACTGTGGGTTTTGCGTCAAAACAAACCATTTGAACTGGATAATGCTGATCTTCCAATCGTCGAAATCTAAGAAGCAAAGCTTCCGCTTCTGAAACAGTCTGATTAATGGCATCAGCTAATTTTTCGAGATCGATAGAGCCTGAAATTTCCAAACAATGGGCTACTGTCGATAAAGGCCTATCTGGATGTTGAACGAATTCGTCCCAATACGCTTCCTGCGCATTAGTCAGTGGATACCAATCTTGGCGAGTCATTATTCATTTTACCCATTGATTAAGTTATTCGTAAGCCGCACGCACCTGCATCAATAACAAAGTACGTTCTACTTATTGTTGCCATGTTGCGACAGAAAGCGCTTGATCATTGAACCTACAATATCAGGTGCTTCTTGATGTGACGCATGTGCTGTCTGCGGAATGTTGGCAAAACAGCTGCCAGAAATTTTGCCTTTTAAAGCCACTGCCTCATCAAGAGAAAATATAAAATCGTTATCCCCTCTCATAATCAATGTTGGACAAAGAATCTGTTCAACTAAACCACAAGGATAACCCGACGCCGTTTTATCAAACCAAGCCTCTTTAACTGCATCAACCAGCTTAGGAAAATCTGGTTCTGGGTTAGTTGCCTCGTACAAAGCAACGTCGTCAGAGAACCTGTTGCGCCAAAAATCCGGAGTTAAACTGGATAATAGCTTCATAGATGGATCATCAATATTCACCTGCCATTGTGAACCGAGTGTCACCAAGCAAGAAACCCTATTTGGTTCTTGAGCGGCTAAGCGGTAGCCTACAATGCCGCCATCACTGAAACCAAATATCGAATATTGCTTAATTCCTAAAGCGTCGAGTACGGAATGAGCATCTTGCTGATACTGGCTGTAACTAAGTCGTCCCCCCCCTAGCTCCGACTTACCATGTCCACGCAAATCGAGACTTATTAATTGATAATTGTCGAATAAATACTTGCGTAACGGCTCTAATTCATGGATTGACCCAAGTCCACCATGAAGCATCAACAGCGGTTCACCAGTAAGATTACCCGATATCTCGTAATATATAGTTGAGCCATTGACGTTTATATAACTACTTGTATTTATCATTTTTCTTCCACTTCGAACTCTTTCAATTAATTTAACTGATAATGATAATCTTTTCCATTAATGCTTTTATTGGCATTATATCGGTTGTATATTTGATGCTCCGTACATTGTAGCCAAACTAAAAAAGCCACTTTATGAGTACTATTAAACAGTTATTTGTATTAAACGCTGTCTGTATGACAGCGATGATGTCGATCATTCCAGTGATCGGTCCGATTATTCGCGAAGTTGGTTTAATGGAATGGCATGGTGGCTTGGTGGTCGCTATGTCGGGAATAGCTTGGCTTCTTAGCGCAAAAAAATGGGGGGAGACCAGTGACAAGAAGGGACGAAAACCCGTATTGCTAGTCGCTACTTTAGGCTATGCGTGCTCTTTTATCCTCATGACGATATGGCTAGATCTATCCCTGAAAACAACCTTTCACTCACTCATCATACTCATAGGAATGATCGTTGCTCGCACATTCGTCGGCCTGTTTTTAGCGGCTATTACGCCTATTAGCACTGCGTTAGTGGCAGATATTACCTCGCCCAAAGAGCGACAAAGTGCCATGGCAAGTATTGGGGCAGCAAGTGCAATAGGGCTAGTTGCAGGGCCAGCTTTAGGTGGAATGTTATCTCAATACTCTCTGACACTGCCGTTGTACGTATTGTCAGTATTCCCATTCATCGCCTGGGTTACTATCAAGATCCGCTTACCAGAAACAACCATAATCCACGAGCCTTCCGAGAATACTCTAAGCTTTTTTGACCAACGACTTCGCTTCCCGGCACTCGCTATGTTCGCTTGTATGTTTGCTGTTATAACAGCCCAGATCATCATTGGATTTTTAATACTCGACCGCATCCGAGATACATCGGAACAAGCAGCTCAGCTGTCTGGTATCGTTTTGACCATCACTGGAATCACGTTAGGCATCACACAAGCTTTCTTAGCCAAAATGAAAAACAACGTATTACTAAAGAGTTTCATGATGGGTCCAATAATGGCATGTGCTGGCCTCGGTATTGTGTCAGTAGCACACTCAGCTACGCTTCTTATTACAGGCTATATATTTATGGCAATAGGGTTGGGACTCTTGTTTCCGGCGATACAAGCTATCACCGCCAACTCAGTAGATATGAACGAACAAGGTGCAGCTGCAGGTACAATTTCTGCCATCCAAGGGCTATCTTCCATTGTGGGGCCAATCACTGCAACGATACTTTATCAATACAACCAAAGCCTCCCATATTGGGTCGCCGCTTCGCTGATGGCCGGACTATTTCTGTTCGTACTCATGAATCAATCTAAATTCAATTCTCAATTTGAACACACTGATACGGAAATAGCGTAGAAAAATTAATGTCAGTCACAGTAAGTAAGTGAACATAAATCGCTCAGGAAAAGGGCTTGAGAACAAGGCAGCTCTTTTCGACAAGAAACTTCGATAAGTCGTTATTCTACAATCAAGATTTCTAACGATGTTATCAAGTGATTTAACAAACTAGGCTGACCCATTGTTTACTATTATAGGTATTGCTAATAGTGGTCATACCTAGTGTAAATTGCAGCAGCTAATGAGACTAGACTAAGGCGAATATTCAGATACAAAAAACCAGCACTGCGGCTGGTTTTTTTAATGATGACAAATGCACCACATTATAAAGACTGCAGAGTTATAAATATTGGATTATTTATAACCTCACGTCATTAGATTAAGCGTTACCTTTTACCTGCACATTTAATTGCTCAGCAAAATCTAGCATGCGGTTCAATGGGATAAGGGACTTCACGCGCAGTTCGTCAGAAACGAAGATCTCGTGTTGCTCGCCACCATTCTCAAGCGCATTTTCAATCGCTTCAAGGCCGTTCATTGCCATCCAAGGACAGTGCGCGCAGCTTCGACAAGTTGCACCGGCACCTGCTGTCGGCGCTTCAATCAGCTCTTTTTCAGGAACCAGTTGCTGCATTTTGAAGAAGATACCTTTGTCTGTCGCGACAATCATCTGTGGATGAGGCAGCTCTTTTGCTTTCTTGATCAATTGACTTGTTGAACCAACAGCATCAGCCAGTTCAACCACGCTTGCTGGTGATTCTGGGTGAACCAAAATAGCCGCTTCTGGGTATACTGATTTCATTTTCTTCAAAGCATCAGCTGAGAACTCGTCATGAACAATACACTCACCTTGCCAAAGCAACATGTCAGCGCCAGTTTGATTTGCGATGTAAGAACCTAGGTGACGGTCTGGGCCCCAAATAATGGGTTTGCCTTCAGCGTCTAGGCTTTCAACGATTTCTAAAGCGATGCTCGACGTAACTACCCAGTCTGCACGAGCCTTAACAGCCGCAGAGGTATTCGCGTATACAACCACTGTATGGTCAGGGTGAGCATCACAAAATTCTGTAAATTTGTCTGCAGGACAGCCAAGATCAAGAGAACATTCAGCTTCTAGTGTTGGCATTAGAATGCGTTTTTCAGGTGTAAGAATCTTTGCTGACTCCCCCATAAAACGAACGCCAGCGATGATCAAAGTGCTTGCAGAATGGCGGTTACCAAACTTAGCCATTTCTAATGAATCGCCAACAAAACCACCAGTTGCTTCAGCCAGGGCCTGAATTTCAGGATCTGTGTAGTAGTGTGCAATTAGAACTGCATCTTTTTCTTGAAGTAGTGTTTTGATGTTTGCGATGTGGGCCTGCTTCTGAGCGTCGCTCAGTGGAACTGGCTTAGGCGGAAACGGGTAAACTGTATCGATTTTATCTAGTATATGACTCATTGCTCTTGCTCTACGCAACTTCTTCCGAGAATTAGAGTATTCTACACAGGACAGCGATTGGGATCAAAAAGGATTGGTTTCAAGCGATGACTAACTAATGCTTAAAACGCATAAACAAAGCGATGCGTTGGCATTACAAAGAAGAGAAGTAGACACAAAAAGAAAGTGATCAGATATAAAAAAGAGGTACCTGAGCACCCCTATTTTGTTTACAAATGGGTTTTAGCCACTTTAGCCGAAGCACTGTTTGGATACTCGGTTACAACTTGCTGGTAATATTTCTTAGCTTGCGTCGCGTTGTTGTTACGCGTAGCTATGTCACCAAGCTTAACCAGAGCATCAGAGCGCTTGTTGGAGTCTTTGTATGACACAACAGCAGCAAAGCTCTTCACAGCTTCCTTATCTTGCTTTTTAGCGAAATAAAGCTGACCTAACCAATAATGGGTGTTAGGCGTGAAGGTCGAATCTGGGAAATCTTTTTGAAACTTTTGGAATGCTGCGATAGCACCCGTGTAGTCTCGCTGCTTTAGAATCATATCTACAGCATTCTGATAAGCTGTTTGCTCATCAACATCAGTACTGAACGTACCAGAAGCATCCTTAGAGCCTTCGCTCGCTGCGACTGCTACCGTTGCTGTTCCTGCTGCTTTCACCTCGCCTCTCACACGATCCAGTTCAATGAACAATTCACGTTGGCGCTCGAGCATTTGTTTCATATCGTAGCTGTTTCGCTCCAACTCACCACGAAGTTCACTGATCTCCAGTGACATATCGTCGATTTGCTGCTGCATTTGAAGCTGAACGAGATTACGATTTTGAAGCAAGCGCTCTAAACGCTCAATATCTGATTCGTTAGATGCTGATCGAGAGGAAGATGATGAATTTGTTGCGGTGCTATTGAGATCGGATACTGGAGCTGGTGCAGCGAACGTAGTGTT
>NZ_JBFRLX010000255.1:0-9976 GCF_041470165.1 Vibrio sp. 10N.286.46.A8 | reverse complement strand
CTTTTTTGTGCCTGTAATTTACCCACTAGTTTCCCCACTAAATTTACTCATTACAATAAAGTCCAATCCAACGGACAATAGAATTCAGTAAAGAGTATCTACACTAAATACTTATTGTCTGTTAGTGCATGCTGTTTATTAGTGCTAAGCGTTTACTGGAACTTGGCATTTATTGATGCTTAGTATTCGTAAGAGTTTCTGGTACATTAGCATTATCTTATACTTGTAATGACCATAAATGAGGGAAGCTATGAAGCTTTACATTTACGACCACTGCCCTTTCTGTGCAAGAGTTGCCTACATTGCTCAATCTCTTGGCTTGAATATCGAACTTGTTTCTGTGGATTATGATGATGCCCAAACCCTTATCGATCTGATCGGTAAAAAAATGGTGCCCGTCTTACAGAAAGACGATGGTTCTATCATGGCCGAAAGCCTAGACATCATTGCTTATTTCATGGATTTGAAATCAAATGATGAGCAACGTGAACCTTCAGAGCAGGCTACTCTTTTCCAAAGCCGTGCTTTCCCTCTTACTCAACAGATCGGACGCCCACGTTGGTGGAACCTCGACTTGGCTGAATATCGTTCGGCTGGAGCAAAAGAAGCTTGGCGTGTTAGTAAAGAGACCGAAGGCTTTAATTTTGAAGAGCTCTTAGAAAAGACCCCACAATACGTTCAACTGATTAACCCATTGCTGAAAGATGCAGAGCTTCTATTGGAGCTAGAGAATGGTGAATCATCGCTACCTTTGATTGATCAAGCTCTTTATTTCTCAATGCTTCGCGGTTTCTGTGTCGAACCAAGTATCGAATGGCCACCAGCACTTGAACATTGGCTCGAAAAACAGAGCAAAACGCTTAGCATCATGCTGCTTCGCTAATTTGTTGAGTCGTTAATAGTTAATAGTTAATAGCTAACAACCAGCTAAAAGAAAAATCGAAGCTCCCCGAACCATTGTCCGTACGAGCTTCGATTTTTATGACTCAATTGTCTTTTTCTACAACAAGCGCCTTCTCAAACCTGTACGTTCCAAGATTCGTGTCGAAATCTCTTCAACAGACAGTGACGAGGTGTTGATGTATGGAATGGCTTCACGTCTGAACAAACCTTCTACCGTTTGCAGCTCATACAAACATTGAGAGTCACTTGCGTACTCACTGCCTGCTAATCGATTTTCACGGATCTCGGTCAGCCTTTCCGCATCAATCGTCAAACCAAACAGCTTATGACGATATATCTCAAACTCCGGTAGCAACCTTAAGCGAGCAATATCATCATGGATAAACGGATAGTTTGCGACGCGTAAACCAAACTGCATTGCCATGTACAAGCTCGTTGGCGTTTTACCGCTGCGAGAGACTCCCAACAAGATAATGTCTGCCTCTTCCAAGCCTTTTAAAGTAATGCCGTCGTCGTGCGCTAACGTGTATTCGATAGCAGCAATACGGTCGAAGTATTTATCCGAGTCTTTATTGACGCTACGAGAACGCTGCAGCTTCGGCTTAGGCGCCATTTTCGTATCATCTTGCACTTTCTGCACGATACTCTCTAACACGTCATAACAATGCGCAGGCGCATCTAACAGCTTCAGTTTTATCTCCGGTATCACAATCGAGAAAAAGACCAAAGGTTCATGGCCTGTTGCTCGATATGAAATCTCGATCTTTTTCAATAAATCAGAAAGTTTGTCTTCACTTTCGACAAACGGGAAGGTTTTTTCATTAGCTTCGAATGGGAATTGACCTAGAACAACATGCCCTAAAGTCTCACATGTTATGGCCGTTCCATCAGAAACATAGAATACATCACGACTTTGGATATCAATTTGCATTTTTTATTTAATGTTTAAAATTATTTTGAGTAGGATGGGAACCATAATATATATAACGAAACCCTGCTGACTATTACGTCCCCCACAGCTTTAGAAAATAATTTACATTTTTTTAAACTGATACGTAATCGTTTGCCTTTAAATCCCTACAATGCTTGCTATGTTTCTGGAGAAATAAATGCAAAATAACACCCTATGGTTCAATGGCCTTTCCATGGAAGATGTCGACAAAGTCGGCGGTAAGAATGCTTCACTTGGTGAGATGGTTTCTAACCTAGCCAACGCTGGCGTATCAGTACCTAATGGTTTTGCTACCACCTCTTATGCGTTTAACAACTTTCTTGACTACAAAGGTCTTGATGAGCGCATACACCAACTCCTTGATGAACTTGATGTTGAAGATGTTGACGCACTGCGTAAGACAGGTGCAACGATTCGACAATGGGTTCTAGACGCACCCTTCCCAGAATCACTAGAGCAAGATATCCGTGATAACTACCGCGAACTGATTGAAGGCAACGAAGAATTGTCTGTTGCGGTTCGCTCATCGGCAACAGCTGAAGACCTTCCAGATGCTTCTTTTGCAGGCCAACAAGAAACCTTCCTTAACGTGAAAGGTATCGATGCGGTTATCGAAGCGGCTAAACACGTGTTCGCTTCTCTGTTTAACGATCGCGCCATCTCTTACCGAGTACACCAAGGCTTTGATCACCGCGGCATTTCATTGTCTGCGGGCATCCAGCGCATGGTTCGCTCAGACAAAGCTTCTTCAGGTGTGATGTTCACGCTTGATACTGAATCAGGCTTCGACCAAGTGGTATTCATCACCTCTTCTTGGGGCCTAGGCGAAATGGTCGTACAAGGCGCGGTGAACCCAGATGAGTTCTACGTTCATAAGCCAATGCTAGAAGCAGGTCACTACCCAGTAGTTAAAAAGACGTTTGGTTCTAAGTTGATCAAAATGATCTACTCAACCAACCAAGAGATCGGCAAGCAAGTTGATATCATCGACACGGATACTCAAGAGCGTAACGAGTTCTCATTGAACGATGAAGAGATCAAAGAACTAGCAAAGCAAGCGATGATCATCGAGAAGCACTACCAACGTCCGATGGACATTGAGTGGGCAAAAGATGGCATCGACGGCAAGCTTTACATCGTTCAAGCTCGTCCTGAAACAGTATGTTCTCAAAGCGACCAAAACGTTATCGAGCGTTACGAGCTAAACAACAAGGCAGATGTCTTGGTTGAAGGCCGAGCTATCGGTCAGCGTATCGGCTCTGGCCCTGTTCGCTTGGTTGACTCTCTAGACCAAATGTCACTGGTTCAAGAAGGTGACGTACTGGTAACCGACATGACAGACCCAGACTGGGAACCTGTGATGAAGAAAGCGTCTGCGATTGTGACTAACCGTGGCGGCCGTACTTGTCACGCAGCAATCATTGCTCGCGAGCTAGGTATCCCTGCAATTGTTGGTTGTGGTACCGCGACAAGCAGCCTTAATGATGGCGACACCGTAACAGTGTCATGCTCAGAAGGCGAAACAGGCTACGTTTACAACGGCGAACTCGACTTTGAGATCAAACGTTCTGAAGTTGATGAGCTACCAATGCTGCCAACTAAAGTAATGATGAACGTGGGTAACCCAGATCGTGCCTTCGACTTCGCTCAAATCCCGAATGAAGGTGTTGGCCTTGCTCGTCTTGAATTCATCATCAACAAGATGATCGGTATTCACCCTAAAGCTCTGTTGAACTTCGATGAGCAAACGGATGAGATCAAAGCTGAAATCAACCAGCGTATTCGTGGCTACAAAGATCCTATCGATTTCTACGTAAGCAAGCTAACAGAAGGCATTGCGACTATCGCTTCTGCATTCTGGCCTAAGCGTGTGATCGTACGTATGTCTGACTTCAAGTCGAACGAATACAGCAACCTTGTTGGCGGTAAAACGTTTGAACCACATGAAGAGAACCCAATGCTGGGCTTCCGTGGTGCATCTCGTTACATCTCACCAGTATTCGAAGACTGTTTTGAGCTAGAAACTCAAGCAATCAAACGTGTTCGTAACGAGATGGGTCTTAAGAACGTTGAAATCATGATTCCATTCGTTCGCACGCCAAGCGAAGCGGCATCGGTTATCGACATTCTGGCTAAGTTTGACCTACGCCGTGGCGACCAAGGTCTGAAAGTGATCATGATGTGTGAGCTACCATCGAACGCAATCTTGGCTGATGAGTTCTTGAAGTACTTCGATGGCTTCTCTATCGGCTCAAACGACATGACGCAGCTGACGCTTGGCCTAGACCGAGATTCAGGTGACGTTGCTCACTTATTTGACGAACGTAACCCAGCGGTGAAAGCGATGCTGAAAATGGCAATCGATGCAGCAGCTAAAGCGGGTAAATACGTAGGTATTTGTGGCCAAGGCCCATCTGACCATGACGACCTAGCGGAGTGGTTGATGGAACAAGGCATCAGCTCGGTTTCACTAAACCCAGATACGGTTATCGACACGTGGTTGAAGCTTGGTAACGTTGCAAACAAGTAACGCTTAGCGCCAACAAGTAGATATAACAGAAAGTAGATATAACAAAGCCAGTCATCGCGACTGGCTTTTTTGTTCACCGAAAGCCAACAAAGATAACCTGCCTAGCATAACAAACATTGGTATCGCGCTGACCTTACGTTATCCTTTACACAATTCTTCATTGAGAGGTTTGTCACCAATACAAACCTAACTTCAAGACTGATAAGAGCGTTATGAATTCTACTACCGCAACTCCCTCGCCTTCTCTTGGCCGACAACTCTATACAATGACATGGCCAATGCTGTTTGGGGTACTTTCCCTAATGAGCTTCCAGCTTGTCGACAGTGCTTTTATTGGCCAACTGGGCGTGCTACCGCTCGCTGTTCAGGGTTTCACACTTCCTATACAGATGATCATCATCGGTATTCAGGTCGGGTTAGGTATCGCGACGACCGCGGTAATCGCGAGAGCCATTGGCGCGAATGAAACGCGCTACGCTAAGCAGCTTGGTGGATTAGTGATTGCGATGGGCAGCGTGAGTGTCGCGCTTTTCTCCGTCATCATCTATCTGCTGCGAGGGCCAATTTTACAATTGTTGGATGCGCCACCGACGGTATTACCGATCATTGATTCTTATTGGATCTATTGGCTAGCCAGCTCTTGGACAGGTGCACTGCTCTACTTTTTCTACAGTGTGTGTCGTGCCAATGGTAATACCATGCTGCCCGGTTCAATGATGATCGCGACCAGTATCATCAACTTAATATTGGACCCGATTTTCATCTTTACGCTCGACATGGGCATCAATGGAGCCGCCATTGCGACCATCTTGGCGTTCGGTGCGGGTATATTTATCGTTGCACCAAAGGTCACCAAGAAGCATTGGATGACCTTCGACTGGCACGACCTCGACATCAGCAAGAGTGTTCGCTCCATTGGTAACATCATGGGGCCTGCGATGATCAGTCAGCTGCTGCCTCCTGTTTCATCCATGTTCGCCACTAAGCTGCTTGCTGGCTATGGCACAGCTGCCGTTGCAGCTTGGGCATTGGGTTCACGTTTTGAATTCTTCTCGATTGTCGCTGTGCTAGCACTAACGATGTCGATGCCTCCGATGATTGGCCGCATGCTAGGAGAGAACAACCTAGGTAACATACGCAAGCTCGTTAAGATTTCAGTGATGTTCGTATTGGGTTTCCAATTAGTGATTGCACTGGTGACTTGGTTATTCTCTGGCGGACTAGCAAACCTAATGACCAGTGAAAGCGAAGTCTCGACGATTTTAAACTATCACCTACTGATCGTACCTATTAGCTTAGGGCCATTAGGAATCTGTATGCTGATGGTTTCTGTCTCTAACGCATTAGGCAAGTCCTATACCGCCTTGACGATTTCAGCGCTGCGCCTATTCGCCTTCTTCTTACCTTGCTTGTGGGTTGGCTCTCAGTTAGCTGGAATTGAAGGCCTATTCTGGGGCGCAATGGCAGGTAATGTGCTTGCCGGCACCTGTGCATGGTTTATGTATCAGCGCGCGCTAAAACAAGTCGAGCTTAAACTGCCAAGCGAATAATCAAACAGAACACTCCAAAATAAAGCAGCAACTTCAGCTGCTTTTTTAGGATCTAAATCCTAGTTTGCATCCTATTAAAAAGCTGTTTTTTGTGAATTTAACTCTCTAATACAACCTCATTTTCAATTAACCACCTATCTTTACTCACCACCACATTCGCGAGTTAAATACCTGATTGCCATGCATTTGCAATACCAATCAATCCAACTTTTTGCCTTTCCTTATAACTTGTCCTAGATCATCAAAGGGTTCAAAAATGCAACCTTTGGTTTTAAATATGTAAACCTTGATGCGGTTTAAGAAATTAAACCTCATTTGGCTACCTTTGGTGATCTTGTTCAAATTCCGCTCGTGATACAGGTCTAAAACTTACGATTTGTTGATGTTTTGAACGCTCACTTCAGGTTTACAGAAGTTTACCGCACCTTGTGGGAATACCACCAAATGAGTAGATTTCAGTCATTGAGTTCAAAAATGTAAACCGAAATCATGAATGTAAAACAAGTTCGATTCACCGATGAAGACAGAGAATGCTTAAGCAATTACTTCCGCTTAGCAGACACTATCGCCGATTTGATTGGTCCTTACTGCGAAGTGGTTATCCATTCATTTGAAAGCTTAGAAAACTCAGTCGTGAAGATCGTCAATGGTCATCATACGGGTCGTGAAATTGGTTCACCGATCACCGATTTAGGTTTACGCATGTGGAGCACGTTCGAGAAAACTGGCGAAGTTTCTCCGAAGAGCTATTTCACCAACGCAGCAGATGGGTCCCTACTGAAATCAACCACCTGTGTGCTGGCGGGTCCACAGCAAAAACCTATCGGCATGCTGTGTATCAACATGAACTTATCTTTCCCATTCCCAGAAATCGTCAAAACGTTGATGCCGCAATGCAATGTGCCGCAAACCATTGTCAGCGAGACATTCAGCAACAATGCAAACGACGTCATTCAACAAGCATTGAGTTCAGCCATTAACGAGGTTGACCAAGATGAGTCGGTTTCTTGCAAAGGTCGTAATAAAGCCATCATCCGTTGTTTGTTTGATAACGGCGTATTTGAGCTAAAAGAGACGACTACACAAGTATCAGAACAACTTGGGATCAGCCGTCAGGCGGTTTACAAGTTTATCCGTGAATTTAAATCAGAATAAAACCAATAATTTAGGAGTTACATCGTGAAACAGATCATTGCCACTGAACAAGCACCTGCAGCTATCGGCCCTTACTCACAAGGTACGTCTTACGGCGACATGGTTTATACATCAGGCCAATTACCTCTCGTTCCAGAAACCATGAAGTTTGTCGAGGGCGGCATCAAAGAGCAGGCTCGTCAATCTCTTGAAAATTTGAAGGCTGTTTTAGAAGCAAGCGGGGCTGGCTTAGACACAGTATTCAAGACTACCTGCTTCCTATCAGACATGGAGAACTTCGTTGCCTTTAACGAAGTGTATACCGAGGTGTTTGGTACTGAGAATGCACCTGCACGTTCTTGTGTTGAAGCAGCAAGATTGCCAAAAGACGCACTGGTTGAAGTTGAAGCCATCGCATACAAAAAATAACCGATTTAGGTATTAATGGGTATCATAGGAGATTCTCATGAGCGTTTCATTTATCGCATTAAGCGTACTGTTCTTTGGGTTCTACGCACTGCTGTCGAACTTCAAAAAGCAAAAGAAAAGTTTTAACTTCCGCGTACTGAGTGCGCTTGCTGCTGGCTTGTTGTTCGGTGGCGCAATTCAACTTGTTTTCGGTGTCGGCAACGTTGCGACATCTGGCTTTGCTGAACTGATTTCCGTATTCGGTAAAGGCTACATCAAACTTCTACAAATGATCGTTATCCCACTGGTATTCGTGGCGATGATCTCTTCGATCATGAACGTTGAAGGCGGCGGCGCGTTGTCTCGTATCGCACCAAAAATCATCGGTATTCTACTTTTCACTTGTGCAATCTCAGCAGCCGTTGGTATCGCAAGTATTTACCTATTTGGTATCGATGCGAACGCGCTAGTAAGCACTATCGGCACAAACAGTGCGATTGAAGCTCGCGGTGATTCTCTGGTCGCAACACAAGATGCGATGGCGAGCAGCGGTCTGTCTGGTATGGCTCTGTCTATCATTCCAACCAACATCTTCGACATGCTAACGGGCTCTCAGCGTACTTCTACGCTATCAACTGTACTGTTCGGCATGTTCCTTGGTTACTGCATCCTTCAAGTGAAAAACCGTAAGCCAGAGAAAGTGCAAAACTTCGTTGATTTCATCAACTCTGCAAAAGAAGTGGTGCTTTCAATGGTTCGTGAAATCCTGAAGCTAACGCCTTACGGTGTATTCGCTCTGATGACCACGTTCATGATGACCAACGACCTATTCGCACTTGCAGAGATGGGCCGCTTCCTTCTAGCAAGCTACGTAGCAATTGGCGTTATGTTCGGCATCCACTTCGTCATGGTGTCAATGTTCGGTCTTTCTCCTGCTAAGTTCATGAAGAAAATCTGGCCAGTGCTGGTGTTCGGCTTCGGTTCTCGCTCAAGCATGGCAGCTATCCCACTAAACGTTGAAACACAAACTCAACGTCTAGGTGTAGACGAAGAAACAGCAAACATGTCAGCGACATTTGGTACCAGTATTGGTCAAAACGGTTGTGCAGGTATCTACCCAGCAATGCTAGCAATCATGGCGGCACAAGTAATGGGCATGCCTGTAGACTTAAGCTTCATCCTACAACTGATTGCTGTTATCGCGATTGCTTCATTCGGTATCGCGGGTGTTGGTGGCGGTGCAACGTTCGCAGCAGTAGCGGTACTGACCATCATGGGTCTAGACATCACAGTAGTCGCGATTCTAGTGTCTATCGAAGCTCTGATCGACATGGCTCGTACCGCGCTGAACATCTCAGGCTCTATGTTGTCTGGTGTTCTTACAGCGAAGAAGAATGGCTCATTGAATACTGAACAGTACGACGCTGACGTTACAGCGACAGTATCAAAAGAAGCAGCAGTATAATTCTCAAACTTAATTAAGAGCACTCCAAGTAAGTGCTCTTCTGTTTTTCCTGAGTTCAGGTTATTTAGGTAGTAAATATGAAAGTTGTTGTTATAGGCGGTAGCGCCGCTGGTATGAGTTTCGCAGCAAAGTACAAACGTAATCAACCATCAGACGAAGTCATCGTTTTAGATAAGCGTAGCTACATCTCATTCGGAGCCTGTGGCCTACCTTACTTTGCAGGCGGCATGTTTGATGACACCGAACGGATGATCTCCCGTACACCAGATCAAGCCATCAAATCAGGCTTAGATGTACGTGTAGAAACAGAAATGGTGTCGTTCGACCGCACTGAAAAACACATTACGGTGCGTCACCAAAATGAAGAAAGCGTCATCGGTTACGATATGTTGGTCATTGCAACAGGTGCGCGACCAATCGTTCCACCATTCGGTGAATTCAATCCAGAACACGTATACACACTAACAAGCATGGAAGATGGCTTAGCAGTCAAACAAGCGCTTAAAGACGATAGTAAACAACGCGTGTGTGTCATTGGCGCAGGCTTTATCGGCCTGGAAGTATTCGATGCAGCGCACGGCTTAGACAAACACGTGACGATCATCGAACGTGAACAACACATCATGAGCCGTCAGTTCAGCCCAGAGATCATTGAAGTTGTCGAAGGTGCAATTCGTGAATCCGGTGCAGAGCTAAAAACCGGTTGCAGCGTGTCTGCGATTCGCGATGCCGAGCAAGGTGGTTACATCGTAGAAACCGATAACGGCAATGTCGAAGCGGATGTCGTGATCCTGTCACTCGGCTTCAAACCAAACACGGAAGCATTCGAATTACCAAAGGCTCAAAATGGCGCGTTGTTGGTGAATGAATATGGTGCCACTGAAGACGCTTACATCCATGCTGTAGGTGACTGTGCCGTCGTACATCATATGGCACTAGGCAAACCCGTTTATGTTCCTCTAGCAACCACAGCCAATAAGCAAGCGCGTATGATGGCTGACAAGCTAGCAGGTAAAGATACCTATATGTCAGGC
>NZ_JBFRLX010000254.1:0-5225 GCF_041470165.1 Vibrio sp. 10N.286.46.A8 | reverse complement strand
AGATGCGAACTTCAATGGCGACATTGATTTGAACTTCGTCATTACCGATGGTGATGCGACGATTCAAGCAACGGCTGACCTAACGGTTAACCCAGTCAATGACCTACCAACCGTCGGCGAGCCACAATTTGTGACTCAAGAAGACACCAGCTTCACCTTCACTGAAGAACAACTTCTGCAAAACGCAGGCGATATTGATGGCGACAACTTGTCGGTCGAAAATGTTGCTTCTGATAGCGGTTCATTAGTGGACAATGGTGACGGCACTTACACATTTGCGCCGAATGAAAACTTCGATGGTAATGTGAATGTGACGTTCGATGTGAATGACGGCACGGCAACGGTACCTGCAGAAGCGACGATTGATGTTCAATCTGTGGTTGATATGCCAGAGCTGTCGATTGCGTCTGACCTAGTGATTGCGTCAGACAACTTCGAGTCTGGCTCAAACGGTTGGAATACCGGTACTGAAAGCTCACAAGGCTTCGAATCAGGTGACATGCTAGGTCGTATTGGTGGCACTGGTGGCGATGAAGCAGTCAGCAAAACTTACGACATTCCAAGTGATGTGAGCGAAGTTAATATCTCGTTCAGTTTCTACGAAATTGATTCTTGGGATGGTGAGTCATTCCAAATCTTTGTCGGCGGCGAAGAGCTTACTTCGTTAGACAACTCGGCGTTCCAAACTCAAGATGGCACGACAACGTTGTACGATTCAGCGGGCAATGAAGTGGGTGAAGTCGTTCACGGCGTGTCGCAAGGTGAAGGCTTCAGTGGTTGGAACGACCAAGCACACCAAATCAACCTAACCGTACCCGTTGAAGATGGTCAACTTGAGTTAGGCTTCGGTTCAACCTTGAACCAAGGTGTGAGTGATGAGTCGTTTGGCATCGATAACATTGAAATCACAGTGTCTGATGCGGATTACCAAATTATTGGTACCGAAGATACGCCAGTACCACTGGATATTGATGCGGCGTTAACCGATACCGATGGTTCAGAAAATCTCGCTATCTTGATTGAAGATGTACCAGAAGGCAGCTCGCTTTCTGCAGGTACCGATAACGGTGATGGTACATGGTCATTGCAACCAGGTGAGCTAGAAGGGTTAGAGTTTATTCCTTCAGGTGACTTCAATGGTGATGTGGTTCTAACCGTGAATGCGACATCAACGGATGTTGATACGGGCACCACCGCAACGGCAACGCAAGATGTGACGATTCATATCTCGCCAGCGAATGATGCGCCAGAAGTTGATGGTGATATCAGTGCCGTTACGGCCGAAGACAACAGTATCACGCTAACTCAAGAGCAGTTGCTAGAGCACGCTGTCGATATTGATGGTGATGACCTATCCGCAATCAATCTAACCACTAATGACGAAAATGCGACCGTTGAAATGAACGACGATGGCAGCTTCACCATTACTCCGAGTGAAAACTTCAACGGTAATATCGAATTTAGTTACGATGTCACCGATGGGGAAGAGATGGTCGCTGCTGGCCTAGACTTGACGGTAACACCAGTCAATGACGCGCCAGAGCCACAAGACCAAGCATTCACTATTGGTGAAGATGGGGTTCTTAACTTCACTGACGCTGACCTGTTAACAGGTGCAACGGATGTTGAAGGTGATGACCTGACGGTAGAAGGTGTGACATACACGGGTGCTGATGGCGTTCTTACTGATAATGGCGACGGAAGCTACAGCTTTGCGCCAAACGAGAACTTCAATGGTGATGTGAACTTCAGCTTTGATGTGTCAGATGGCACAGATACGGTTCAAGCCAACATTGATGTGAGTGTGACGCCAGAGAACGATCCACCAGTGGCGGGTAGTACGTCGTACACTGTGCATGAAGACAACTCAATCACGATCAGTAACGAACAGCTACTAGCCAACTCTTCAGACATTGAAGGTGAAGTTGCGATTGATAGCGTGACTTACACAGACAGTGACGGTGTATTCGAAGACAACGGTGACGGCACGTACACCTTCTCACCAAATGAGAACTTCAATGGTGATGTGAGCTTAGCGGTTGTTGTTACCGATGAAGAAGGAGCAACAGAAGCGACCACAGCAGGAATCACCGTACTTGAGGTGAACGATCCGCCAATCGCAGGTTCTACCAGCTACTCAGTGAACGAAGATGAAGTTATCACCATCAGTGCAGAGCAACTGTTGGCGAACTCTTCTGATATTGAAGGTGAAGTGGCGATTGATAGCGTGAACTACACAGGCGCTGACGGTATATTTACTGATAATGGCGATGGAACATTCAGCTTTGCACCGAACGCAAACTTCGACGGCGATGTTAGCCTCGATGTGGTGGTGACCGATGAAGATGGTGCAACGACGGCCACGACGGCAAGCATTGATGTTCTTCCAATTAACGATCCACCAGTATCGGGTGACTTGGCATACAGCATTGATGAAGATGGTTCGATTACTCTGACTCAAGAGCAGTTGCTATCTCAAGCATCTGATGTGGATGGCGATGACCTGACCGCAAGCAACCTAAGCGCAGGCGACAATGCATCCGTTGTTGATAATGGCGATGGCACCTTTACGGTAACGCCAGATGCTAACTTCAATGGCGATATCGACCTAAGCTTTGATATTTCGGACGGCACCGAGTCGATTGTGGCGAACGCCGATCTGACGGTAAACCCAGTCAACGACTTGCCAACAACATCTGATGTTTATGCGAACGTTGATGAAGATAATGTCATCAATATCACGCAGGAGCAGTTACTTGCGAATGCCGCTGATATTGAGGGTGATGACCTTGTCGCTTCCGACTTAACCTTGGTCGGTGACGATGCAACGATTGTCGATAACGGCGATGGCACGTTCTCAATCACTCCAAGCGAGAACTTCAATGGCTACATCGATGTTGCCTACAGCATCAACGATGGCGACACACCAATTGCCGCTAACTTAGGCTTAACCGTTGACCCAGTTAACGACGCGCCAATTGTTTCTGCCGATGTGGCGATAACCATTGAAGAAGATGGTTCGTACACCATTACTCAAGAAGAGCTCCTACAATTCGCGACTGACATCGAAGACGATGACATGACCGCAATTATCGGAGAGCCGGGTGATGAAACAACCGTAACCGGTACCGTGTTAGATGCTGAAACTGGCAATCCAATCGCAGGTGCGGATGTGACGTTAACCGACAACGCGGGTCACTCTTACACAGCGGTAACGGATCAATCCGGTAACTACTCTGTAAGCGGTCCTGTTGTTGACCAAGGTACCGTTACTATTGAACAAGAAGGCTCTATTACTAGCAGCTTCCTAGTTCCAGCTGGTGAAGATACCAACGGTGGCGTAACTGCAATATCTGAAGTACTTGAAGAAACAGATATGCGTATCGTGGTCACATGGGGTGAAAGCCCACGTGATATGGACAACCATCTATGGCTCTACGATACAGAAAATGGCAACGAGCTAGACCATATTTATTATCGCGACATGAGCCATGATTTGGGTGAAGGTAATGTCGTTCAGCAAGATGTAGATGACACGAATGGCGGTGGTCCTGAAACCATCACTATTCCAAATTATCAAGATGCTGACATGCACTATTCAGTACACAACTACACCAGCAGAAGTTGGGATGTGGATGGTGTTGAAGATGTACAGGTTCAGGTATTTGTTGGCGATACATTGGTTGAAACCTTTAGCCCTGATTTATCTGAAAGCCCATCGGGTGACCACTGGCATGTATTCGATATCGTGAACGGCGTTATTGTTCCAAGCCAAGATGTAGGCACTCAAAATGCATTTGACTTGCCAACGGCAGAAGAAGCGCTCGCGAATGAAAACGGCATTGATATCTCTGAATTGCTAACTGGCGAGGAAGGTGATGATTCTGGTGAAACGGGTGGTAACGAACCAAGTGTTGGAGATGTTTCAATTGAGAACGCTCTTATCACTGACAATGGTGATGGTACTTACACCATTACACCGGAAGAGAACTTCAACGGTGAATTCTCCATTAGCTATAACGTGGACGATGGCAACGGTGGGGTTACGCCTGCGGAACTTGACGTGACCGTAACAGCAGTTAATGACCTTTCGGTTATTTATGACCACGACTATACCATCAATGAAGATGGCTCACTGACCTTCACTGATGAGCAGTTACTCGCTGGTGCAACGGATATCGATGGCGACGACCTTTCTGTTGAATCTGTTAACTACGAAGGCACCGAAGGTGTGTTTACGGATAACGGCGATGGCACTTATACCTTCGCTCCAAATGAGAACTTCAATGGCAGCGTCGACCTAACTTACGATGTTAGTGACGGTACGGATGTTGTATCGGCGAATATTGATGTTCAAGTTGTGCCAATCAATGACGTACCGGTAGCAGGTTCTACAACTTACAGCGTTGAAGAAGACGGCAGTATCACCCTGAGCGATGCACAGCTTCTAGCGAATAGCTCGGATGTTGAAGGGGAAGTGTTTGTCAGCGATGTAAGCTACAGCGGCACTGATGGTGTATTCACTGATAATGGTGATGGTACTTACACCTTTGCTCCAAACGAAAACTTTAACGGTGACATCAGTCTTGATGTCTCTGTTATGGATGAAGATGGCGCAACCGCTGAAACAACCGCTGGCATCGACGTGATTGCCGTCAATGACCTACCGGTTGCAGGTTCAACGACCTACAGTGTTGACGAAGATAGCGTGATTACTATTTCTGATGCGCAGCTTCTTGCAAACAGCTCAGATATTGAGGGTGATGTATCCGTTAGCGATGTTTCCTACTCAGGCGCTGACGGTATCTTCACCGACAATGGCGATGGTACTTACAGCTTCGCACCAAATGAAAACTTCAATGGTAATGTCAACCTAGATGTGACCGTTGCTGATGAAGAGGGTGCAACGGCTGAAACCACTGCGGGTATTGAAGTTATCGCGGTTAATGATGCTCCAGTATCTGGCGATTTGGCTTACTCAGTGGATGAAGATGGTTCAATCACGCTAAGCCAAGCACAACTGCTTGCTCAAGCATCGGATGTGGACGGCGATGATCTTACCGCTGCGAACCTAACCGCGGGTGATAACGCTACCGTTACGGCAAACGATGATGGTTCATTTACTATCACTCCTGATGCTGACTTCAACGGCGACATAGACCTAAGCTTCGATGTGTCAGATGGCCTTGAAACTGTTCAAGCAGGCGTCGACCTAACGGTTAACC
>NZ_JBFRLX010000253.1:0-2743 GCF_041470165.1 Vibrio sp. 10N.286.46.A8 | reverse complement strand
CACCATCTTCAAAGTTAATCGCAATAGTACCTACCAAGTTCTTCTTGATTCCTGTTGGCGTCAAGCTCTTACCTTTAACGTTAACATCGATATTACCGGTACCTTCCAGCGTATCGTTGTTCGCTACGTCAACCAGTAACGGTTGTACTTTTACGCCTTTAATCTTTTTCTTAGCCGTGTAAGTCGCAGGCGTCTTGCGTGCATCTAATCGTGCTGTTGCCGAGATAGAGCCTTGGTAAAGATTCGAGGTAAACGATGTCAGATCTGCGATACCACGGTTAACTGAGAACGCAGTTTTCACGTTCTGCATTTTTGCGTTGTTCGCCTTGAACTTATCGATTGTGATATTACCTTTCACATCGAGCGTTTTCAGAGCTGACAGATCAGGTTCTACTTCTTTCGCAGGAGCCGAGTTATCTGAACTTGACGTCGAAGAAGCTGTAGTATTTGAAGTTGAGCCACCAGCAGAATCAGAAGGCGCAGCGCTCGCTGTTTCTTCTGTATTACCTAGGCCTAAGAACTCATCTAAATCGATGTTCGGGCTATGAAGAGAAAAACGAACCTTTGGTATTTCAGATAAAGTGATGTCCGCTTTACCGTCTAGTGCGATAGCGTTAGCTTGCAGCTTCTCTAGCACAAAGCTCAAGTGACTCTTCGTTAGATCAAAGCTTAAGTCAGACAGCATATCCACTTTCATTGGTGATTGAGGAAGCGTTTCACCTTTGAATGTTGAGTCTAATGTTAACTTGTTCAGTGTAACTTTTGAGATCGCGCTATCGACAGTTAAGTCACCGCCACCTTTAAGATCAAGGTCAAGACCAGCAGCATTACCAATCACCGCATAAGTCAGTTGGTTAACCTTATCGAACTCAAACGTATTTAAGCCAATCTTCGCTGACTCGATCGACGTTGCTGGATCATTGAACTTCGCATTAAGGTCAATATTTCGTAATGCGTAGCTTGCAAAGCCTTCCGCTAATTTGAATTCAGCACTGCCATTTGCAGAGAACTTCTGTTGGTTGTTTTCACCAGAAGCCGCAAATGTCGCGGTCGTCCATGTATCAACGGCAAACTCAGAAAGACTCAAAGACACATCGTATAGCTTAGTGAATGAACCTGCTTGCTTGTCGTCCATCTCAAACAATGCGTTTGAGACTGTTACACCTGCAAGATTGATCGTCCAGCCAGATGTGTCTGTAGAAGTTTGCTCTTGAGGTGCCGGTGTTGCTTCAGAACTTGTATCCGCTGCAGGTTCAGACTCCTTAGGAGCAGACACTTGTGTGAGCGCATCGATGTTCTTGCGACCATCTTTAAGCGTTTCTAAATAAAATTCTGCACCATCTAGAGTGATATTGCCGATCTCTAGTTGATTGCTCAATAGCGGAGTAACCGAAACATCAACGCCAACCGTATCAACCTTAAACAGGTTTGGTTGAGTGAACCCTTCAGGGTTACGTAATTCAGTTTGACCAAGTTCGAAGCCAATAGATGGGAAGAATTGCCAACTGATATCACCCTCGATCACGAGCTCTAGGCCTGTGTGTTTTTGGGCTTGTTCGACAATTAATGGCTTAAATTGGTTGGGATTCACTAACAGCACTAGTGCCAGAATTGCTGCAACGACAACAAACACTGGTACAGCTATGAAAATGAGTAGTTTCTTCATCCGCATATTCCTTGCTTAGATTCCAAAAGAAAGTGGCACTATAAAAGTGCCACTGATTCGGTAAAAAATAAAGCTAAGTGAGTCACTTAGGCAAAATTTTATTCGATTAAGACTTCAACAACTTCGCAATATGCGCTTTTAGCACATCAATCGCAATACGGTTTTTACCACCACGAGGAACGATGATGTCTGCATGTTGTTTTGAAGGCTCGATAAACTGCATGAACATCGGGCGTACTGTTTCTTGGTATTGTTTAAGTACCGTATCCATTGTTCGACCACGCTCTTCTACATCACGCTTAACACGACGTAGTAGACAGATGTCCAACGGTGTATCCATAAATACGCTTGCGTGCATTAGTTTACGAAGACGCGGGTCTGTCAGAAGCAGAATACCTTCTAAAATGATCACTTTCTTAGGAGTAAGTGTAGTCGTTTCAGAAGTGCGTGTGTGCTCTGTGTAGCTGTATTCTGGAACTTCTACGGCATTGCCACTCATTAGCTGCTGTAGATGTTCGCATAAAAGGTCATGATCTAGTGCATTTGGGTGGTCGTAGTTAGTTTTAACTCGCTCTTCCATACTCAAGTGACTTTGGTCGCTGTAATAGCAATCTTCCGTGATAACACCAATTTGATGGTCGCCTACTTTTTCGCGCAGCTCATTATAAATCGTACTCGCGATCAGGCTTTTTCCTGAAGCTGAAGCGCCAGCGATACCTACGATGACACATTGATTATTATCAGACATTAATTTGCACCCGATATGGTTTGGTGGTGGGAAGAGATAAACCGCCTGATTATAGGGGCTAAAGCATATAGATTCTAGTCGCGATGTTAGCTAATTGCAGTCAAATTGATGATCTCAATACATTTACTTAAAACAATCGTTTGCTTTCAAATAACTTAAATACAACTATATGCACAACCCCTATGGCTATCCACCTAATCCAACCGTTGTTTATCTCACCCAAACATGATTTACACACCTTTGTGATCAGCCATTGCTATTCAACCATCGAGAAGTTAATCGCCTCTGGTCTCGCCTTACCAGTCCAGAACATCTTCGCAGCCACGTTC
>NZ_JBFRLX010000252.1:0-13920 GCF_041470165.1 Vibrio sp. 10N.286.46.A8 | reverse complement strand
CTTTACTCTGCTTGAAGCATTAGATCATGCTGATGGCCAAGCTAAGAATGACCTGATATTTGAACTCCCCGTTTATGCGGTAGATCGTGATGGTGATGACTCATTAATGTCGCCACTGAAAGTGACGGTCAGCGATGATGTTCAAGGCATGCAAAATCAAACGCTGAGCATTACGGAACCAACGGTTGCAGATTTAGCCGCTGGTGTTGTCACGACAGGTACTGTCGATGTCATGCCAAACCAAAGTGCCGACGGGGCAACGATTACCCAGTTTACTTACGATAACAACGTGTACACGTTAGTTCAGGGGACAACCGGAGAGCAGGTTTTCCCTGTTGCTGAAGGTAAACTGTATATCACTCTGGAAGGTGATGTCCGTTTCGAACCTAATCGCAACCTCAATCATTCAGGGGGCGATATTGTTAAGACTATTACGGTCATGTCTGAAGATAAAGATGGTGACGAAGTCACGTCGACCGTTACGCTTACCATTTCAGATGGTGCTCCACCTGTTATTGATAACATACCACCAGTCGCCTTGGCTGAAGCAAACTTGCTTGATGGCACCTCTCCGAGCATAACGGTCACTCAAACCGGAACAATGACGTTTACATCTGGTAGTGATGATGTGAACCACTTCCGTATTGATACTGCGCAGTTCAACACAACTGGGGACCTAAAATCGGATGGTCTGGTTGTTAAGCTAAAAGAAGATCCTCTAAACAGCGACAATTATATTGGCTTCGTAGAAAACGGTGGTGTCCAAACGGACATTTTCACCATCACTTTTGATAGTTTGGTGCTTGGTCAATATACCTTCACATTGTTAGAAGAGTTAGATCACCTGCCTGTGCAAGGTAATAACGTTCAAATCTTCACCTTGCCAGTTATTGCGGTCGACCAAGACAATACGGATTCAGTAATTAAGCCTCTTACGGTGACTATTACTGATGATGTACCCGTCATTACGGATACAACAGTTGCGAGTACGTTTGTTGTTGATGAAGATGATTTAGGCTCTGTTGTGGCTCAAGCGACAGGCTCGTTTGTGACCACAGAAGGTGCAGACCAAGTAGAGGTTTACGAACTGCGTAACGTAGCCACTCTAGAAACTACTCTGACATCAGGCAATGAAGCGATTTCGATCACTGAGGTCACTGGGGCTGCGAACACAACCACCTACCAAGGTGCGACCACAAGTGGGACTCCGATTTTTACTCTTGCACTTGGTAACGATGGGTCATACACATTCACTTTACTTGGCCCTCTAAATCACGCTACTGGATCAAATGACCTAACCATACCATTTAATGTTGTGGCGGTAGACGGTGATGGCGATGACTCCAACCAGTATCAACTACCAATTCAAGTCATTGATGATGTTCCGGTAATGGCGCCGCCGACGGGCGAAACGGTTGTCGATGAAGACGACCTTTCAGGCATAGGTTCGGATCAATCTGACGACACTATCATCAATGGACTGTTCACCGTCGATGAAGGTGCCGATGGCGTTGTGAAGTATGAACTGGTTGATGAAGATTTAGTCTTGACCGGTTTAACCTCCGATGGAGAAAGCTTAGAGTGGCTAGCTGTTTCACAAAACGGCACAAAATTCACATACGTTGCTCAAACTGTGACCAGCAATGAAGCGGTGTTTGAGATTGTTTTCGATACCTCTGATAACAGCTATCAATTCGAATTATTTAAACCACTGAAGCACCCTGACGGTGCAAACGAGAATACGATAGATCTTGATTTCTCCATCGTTGCTGAAGATTTTGATCAAGACCAATCGAATGCGATTGATCTCAAAATAACAGTCACTGATGATATTCCATTAGTGACAACACAATCGATTACTCGTGTTGAAGGTCAGGGTTATCGCGGCTCTATAGTCGATATGTTTGCTGATGCTACAGATGTCGGTGCCGATGGCGCGGTACTGAGCAAAATTGAAGCATTTGACGGAAGTGGAATTGTTTTCCGTTCAGGGAACAGTGGGTCTTACAGTAGTGACTTCGATTTAAATAGTGGTACTCAAGAGGTACGAGTATATGAGCAGATCAATGGCGCTGTTGATCCTCGAGAGCTGGGTCGACTGAAAATAAACTCAAATGGTGAGATAGAGTTTAGAGCCAATAATTACTTAGAGCATGTTGGTGATGAAATTAATTTCTCTATTAATGTAACAGCGAAGGATGGCGATTCAGATACGTCATCGACACCCTTGGACATCACTATTACGGATAGGAATTCGTCGAAAATCGCGCTGACAGTGACCACCTTTGAGGATGCGGGTAGAGACTCGACAATACCATATGCTGCAGGTGATGCTCCGATTCTTGAAAATATACAAGACAACCAAAGCGGATTACCTAATGCACCAGCTCAAGTTGCGCTTCAGGTTAACCTGAATGACAGGGATAACAGCGAGTCTATCGGTCAACTGATTATAAAAAACAGTAACCATAGAGGCACGTTCTATTACTTTGAGGGTGGTGAGTATCACAAGTTAACGCCTGAAACTAACGGTCAAATATTATTTGGACCGCCTCAAATGCAACAAAGCTATGCTTTAAACCCAAGTGAAGTAAGACAAACCATTGCAACCATCGAAAACCTTTATTTCGTTCCTGACCAAAACTATGGTTCAGATAGTAATGGTGTTGAGATCCGCTATCAATTGGAGATCGATAATGGAGGCACTCTTGACCACAAAGTAAACTCAAGCTTCAAAATCGAGATTGAAGCGGTAGCTGATATTGCTACTTGGAATGATGGCAATAGCACTTATCAGTATCAAGTCAATGAAGATGAAGACAATGTCACATTACAGCTGAATGCAGAATCACAAGATAACACTCAAACTGAAACGATCACCTATGAGTTAGAAGTTATCGAAGGCGACGGGAAGTTTGAGCTTCTTGATAAAGACGGCAATGTGCTTACTCTGACGGCGGATGGTGTATATAAAATAGCAGCAGAAGACATTAACACCACCGTGGTTAACCCTATTGATAATTTCTCGGGTCAGATTAAATTCAAAGCAACAGCGGTTACAGAAGAAACACTTAACCCTTATGAAGATACTGCCAACGGCGGAGTAAATGATAAAACTGAGGCCCGTTCTGTAGAGCAAAACATCATTATTGATGTCACTGCTGACGCTGACCCTGGAAGGTTCAGTGTAAATCGCATTCAAATCAACGAAGACAATATTGATAATCCCGACTACCTTGGGCCTTTGGATAACAAAGATGCATTCACGCTAGACGAAGTCATCACCATGACAGGGTCGGTCGATACGGATGGCTCTGAAGAACTGTTTGTTCGTATCAGCAATATTACAGAAGGCGCAGTGCTTTACTTTGTAGGTACAACCACGGTAGTTCCTATTGTCAGTGGTACCAATTACCACGAAATAGCGTATTCCGATTTGGCTAACGTTGAGGTGGTTCCAACTAAACACAGCAATGTCGATTTCACTTTTGATGTTACAGGTGTAGTGAAGGACACTGCAAACCTGTCAACCAACCCACAACAAGTCGATGTAGAAATACTCGGTACTAAAACGGTTAACGTTGAAGTGAAAGGAGTTGCTGACACACCTTATGGTGGGACGAATGGTACCGATTGGACCGCAATTACAGATGGTACTGCAAGCGGTGTTCAAACGACGATTCAAGAGAGTCAAAACGGCGACAGCTTTGCTCTGCTTGACTTCACGGTATTGTCGGGTGAGAGAAAGCCTGACACCGGCACTACACCATTACCGGACGATGGTTCCGAATCAATAACGGTTATCTTATCGGGTATTCCTGATGGCGTTATAATCGAGGATGGTGACGGTACGGTTATTGATCTTAACTTTGTGGGTTACGAAACCGGACCGGGTGGTAGCCCTGATTTATCAAAACCTATCTACGAAGCTAATATTACGGAGGCGGGTACAACGTCAGGTATTCGTATTCGACCTGTCGACTCTTCGACCGAGAATATCCACATTCAAGGCAAAGTGATCGTAACGGAAAACGACGGTCACACACTTTCTTTTGATCAAGAAATTCGAGTGTTGGTTGAGCCTATCATCGATACCTCAAGAACCTACGACAACGTCACAAACGGGAACGAAGATACGGCTATCAACATCGATTGGCATCCTGAAGGCGTTGACTATATCGACTCAGATGAGCATTTCACCTCAATTAAGATTTTCGGTATTCCACCGGGTGTCACACCCACCGTAAATGGTGATGTGACTGTTGTGAATGATGGTGCGGGTACGTTAACGATTACCCCTAAAGACGCGAATCAGACGCCGGAACAATTTACCCAAATTGCACTAGCGAATAACTTTATTCAAATGACTCCGCCAACGGACTCTAGCGTTGATTTCACATTGACGACAGAGGTAGACGTTGAGGAGCGTGATCACGAATATGTGGACTCTTCTAACCCAGGTGAGGGTATTGCGACTGCGACGGTTAAAGGTACGATCAATGTTATCGTAAGACCCGTTGTTGAGACTCATGATGGCATCGATAATCAGCTTATCGTCGACGACGTGGCTGGAACTGGTTCTTTGGGTACGGTGAGCGCCGATCCTTTGACTGGTGTACTCAAGTTTACAACCAACAGCGACAATCCGTCCGCCACGGATGAATTTGTTATTCGATATCAAGAAACCGATGCATCATCTGCTATTGAGGAAGTCGACCAACTGGTTATTCAATTAACGAATAATGACCCGAATAAGACTCCATTATCAGATGACGTATTGAATCAATTACTCGTTATTGGCGCGGCTTATGAAGGCGATGGTCGTTGGGTTGTGACGAATGAGGACTTGTTTAGTATCAGTGCTCCTAATGGTCTTGGTTTCCCTCCTATTTCTAATCTTCCAGACGTATTCAATGACATCAAGATGACTATCTTTAGTACGGTGGTTGATCGCGGTGATGGTGTTGAGGTTGAGTCATCTCCTGCCGTTATTCGGGAAGGCGAAGTGACTTTGTCATTCCCAGAAGTACTTGTCGGGGGAGGTGAGGTCGCAGCAGATATTACGATGACACCAAACAGTGTTGTCGATGCCATCGAGGACACACAGCTAGATTTGGGAGCTGCGCTAGATAGTTTGATCACTTTCTCTGGAGAAGATGCTTCGGTAGACCAAGTGACCATTATCATTGATGACTCCGTGACCATTAACCCAGGAGGCACTTTCCCAATTAGTTTAGCGGGAAGCAGTGAAGTCGATTTTGTTAATGGAAAATATGTATTTGAGACAACCGTTGAACAGGGCGTTCCAACTGATTTCTCAGGGCTGTTACTTAACTTGCCTGCCGATTACTCGGGTGACTTTAGATTACCTCTAACCATAGTGACCAAAGATACGCTCTCTGGTGATGAGAAAACGTTAGTTACCGACGTCGTCATCAAAGTCGCGCCAGATGCGGAGACGGACCCTACGATTGAGGTGAATGTCGTCGGTTCGCTTGATGATGCCTTTAATCCTGTTGATAACGACGGTCAGGCTGGACAAGATCCGGTGGGTTACGAAGACACCTACATTCAACTCGACTTCAATTCGACTATTTCGGATCAGGTATCAGGCGTCGAAGGGGGGCAAGAGGCGTTTACATCCATTACTTTGACGTTGGATGACCCTTCAATAGGGGCATTCTATGACAATACGGGTACCTCACTTGGTACCTCAGTCACGTTTAATCAAGCTGAAATCGCGGCGGGGGCGCTCGATAATGTCCTCTTTAGGGCGATAGAAAACTACCCAACTGGAAATGATATTAACCAAGTGCAGATTAATGTAAGTGGTACAGTTACAGATACCGCAACCTACAATGATTCTGCTTTTCCGGTAGGCACTGCAACCGACTCCGATACCTTCAATACAAGTGTTCGTTTTGATGTTGTTCCGGTTGTTGATGATGTACATGTCTCTGGACCGGGTAGTGACCCTGATGTAATCGAGATTACCGGCAACGAAGACCAGCTTATTTCCTTGTCAGGTACAGGACCTGTATCGATTGCACTGACTGACCTTGATGGATCAGAACAGTTTGTATCGATTAAGTTCACCGATGTACCTGATGGCTTCCAGATGCGTGTAGATGCTGGTTCTGCTTACACTGTGAAAAACAACGGTGGCGGTGAGTGGAGTGTTCAATTGCCTCAAGCTTCTGGGCTTTCATTCGACTTAAGTGAAATTTCGATTTTACCGCCTAAAAACTTCAGTGGTACTGCTGAGTTTGGTGTTGAAGTGTTCACTCAAGAGTCGCTACTTGGTGTACCGACTGCGGCTGCAAACTTACCAAGCTTCAAACTGCATGTGGTGCCTGTTGGTGACGATGTTGATACCAATCCTACGGACTCTGTAACAGGCAACGAAGGGCAGAATATTGATATCGAAATCAATGCGACTATTTTAGATAAAGAGTTGTCGGCCACAGGAAGCGGAACGTATACCGAAAATGCACCCGAAACCCTTCGAGTCGAAGTGGCTGGTGTTCCTCAAGATGCTTCTATCTACTACCCTGACGGAACCACTATAGGTAGCTATGATCCAGCGACGCAACTCTGGACACTAAACGTCCCAGCTCAGTCGTTAGATAAGATCGTATTTAACTCTGGCGAACATAATAGTGATACAGGTAATGCTTTGGGTATTAATGGTCCACTGCAGATTACCGTTCGTTCTGTGGATACAGATGCTGATAACACGGAGCATTTAGGCACACCAACGAGTTTCAATGTTGATTTAGTGATTGATCCTATCAACGATCAACCGACCTTTGTCAATGTGACTAACCTTGAAACGACAGAAGACTCTACTGGCGTGGCAATCAACAACTTTAGTATCTACGATATCGACGCAAACTTTGATAATCCAGATGCACCGTATGTACTGACGCTAAAAGTTGACCAAACACTGCCGGGTGCACAGGGCGAGTTTGTACTCCCAAGCACTCAATCCAATGGTGTGACATTTGTATTGCAGGCTGATGGCTCACTTGTCATGACAGGTAAAGAAGCTGACATCAATGCAGCGCTAACTAATGGCGAGGTTACGTTTAAACCGGACCCGGATCAGAACTATCTCAATCTGGGTGGGTTAGTGACCATTAATGCTACGATCGATGACGGTGGTAATAACGGTTTGATTGATGCGGGTGATCCGAATACCGCTCAAACGAATCAAACTACCTTCACTATTAAAGTGACGGAATATAATGATGCTCCGATAGCGGCCAATGTTGATTTGGGCTCGATTCCGGAAGATGGCCAAATCGTGATTGTTGAGGGTGACTTGATTACGGCAAGCTCTGATATCGAAAATCATAACCTTACCGTAACAGATATCAGCCTTACTCAAAATCAAGGTCAAGGTCAGCTTCAGAGGTTTGAGAACATTGCTGGGGTGGATGACAATTCGATTAATGGTCCATACTGGGTGTTCACGGCAGCTGATGATTATAATGGAGACGTCAAATTCAATTACTCCATTATCGATGATGGTACAACCGACGGTTCGCCGGACTTCAAAGTGGGCAGTGCGGAAATCAGCCTTGTAGTTACAGAAGTTAATGACCAACCAGTGGCAACCGATATTGATTTGGGCACCATGCTTGAAGAAGGTCAGCTAATCATCAAAGCTGAAGACCTGATTACAGCGACGACAGACCCTGAGGGGCATGCCATTACGGTAACTAAGGTCGAAATCGATCAAGGTCAGGGGCAAATTCAGAAGTTTGAGAACGTTGGTGGGGCGGATGACAATTCGATTAATGGCCCATACTGGGTATTCACGGCAGCTGATGATTACAATGGCGATGTTACATTCACCTATACCGTAGAAGATAACGGTACAACCAATGGCTCAAATGATTTCTTAACGGATACCGCGGAAATCAGCGTTGTGGTACAAGGTGTTAACGATACACCTGTTGTTAATGGTGACAATGTCACTGATTTTATTGATGAAGAATCGGGTCAGCTGCTGAGTGGCATCAATGTCAGTGATCCTGATTATGTTGATTCATTTTCTAATGACTTGATGACGGTCACTTTGACGGTGGATTACGGAACGTTAAATGTGTCGCTGCCTGCCGTGACAACTGTGATGGTGAATGGCAACAACACAGGTTCGGTTATCTTAGTAGGTACGTTGAGCGACCTAAATGCATTAATTGACACACCGACTAGCCCTGCGGGTGTTTATCTGGATGCGAGCCTGTCTCCAACCAATAGCATTGGCTTGGAAGTCATCGCGAAAGATAGCGGAAACCCTTCTGGTATCGTCATTGAAACCACGCCAGTTATCTATGATATAGCAGTGACTCCTGTGGCGAATGCGCCGACCTTGTCGATTGATACTGCGTCTAACTACGTCAGAAATATCACCGCTAACCAGTCAGTAAGCGCTAGCGGCGTTCCTTTGGTTGGTATTATTGCTGCCTTGACCGATATTACGGAAGAGCTAACGCTACGTATCAGTGATGTGCCTGTTGGTGCTCAAATTACGAGTGATGTGGGTTCAGTGACTGATGTCGGTGGTGGAGTTTGGATTGCCACGGCGGATGCGATTGACACTGTGAAAGTGGTCGGGCTTTCTGATACGCCGGGAAGCTACACACTCAAAGTGGAGGCGGTTTCAGAAGAGCTAGATAACAGCGATACTGCAACATCGGCTTCGATAGACCTCAACTTGAACATTGTGTCTAACGGTGTTGATATCGATTTAGCTACAGAAACCGACGATGTTCAGTTATTGGCAGGGGCTGGCAATATCGACCTGACAGCGGGATCTGGAAATGATCGTCTGGAAGGTGGTTCGGGTGACGATACGTTAGTTGGCGGTGACGGTAACGACACACTCATTGGCGGCGGCGGTTCCGATATTCTGACTGGTGGCGACGGTATGGATTCGTTTGTATGGTTCAACATCGAAGATGGTGTCGAAGATACGATTACCGACTTTAGCCTATCTGAAGGAGACCAACTCGATCTAAGAGAAGTGTTACCTGAGCTGAAAAGTGCCTCACCAGATATAACAACACTGCTGCAACACATTGATGCGAAGGTCGACGGGGATGATATTGAACTTACGATTAACCCTGATGGCTTAGGCACTGCAGAGCAAGTGATTGTGGTTGAAGATCTTGCACCACAGCTGACGTTAAATGGCACCATGCCTTCTGATATTCTGGATGCGCTAGTGCAACAAAATGTTATGACTCACGGTTAACGCTCAATTGATAAGCGCTAGTGATTAGAAGTGAATAATCAAACCATAACGAAATAGGCCAGCAATGCTGGCCTATTTTTTATTAAATCTTGCTGAATGAGCCCCGATAAACCAATAGCCTCGATAAAACAACAAAAAGCCCATGCTGTCGGGGGAAAGCATGGGCATTATTTTATGTGTTATATCAGCTAAGCGAATAGTGTTCTTTCTCTATACTATTTGAGAATCGCTCCATCATTTAGCTTTTTTGCAGGGTTTTTGGCCGCATTAACCAGTAGGATACCAACGGTTAGTACCATCGAACCACATAGTAGGAACAACAAGCGTCCTGTTGGTTCGTTTGGAATCAGAGCCATTGCTAGGATACCGAAACCTGCTGTGCTGATAAGCTTACCAAGCATTGAACGCTGTTTAGTATCTAGGTTTTGTTGCTCTTCACCTTCCGCTACTAATGGTGTGTTCCAGTTAGTGAATAGTTGGTCAACTTCTTTCTCACGTTCAGGCGATAGGCCTTTGTAGAAGCGAGAAGTTAGCATGAAGTAACCACCAGTAAACACTACGTGAGCAGCTAAGCTAAGACCTACTTTCAAGTCGCTCCATTCACGGCCAGTAAGCGCTGTTTCCATACCGAATAGGTGCTCGATGTCTTCTGCTTGAAGCGAGATACCGAAGATGTAAGAAACGAAACCACCAACCACGAGAGTAGACCAACCAGCCCAGTCAGGCGTCTTACGAATCCACATACCAAGTAGTACAGGGATAAGCATTGGGAAGCCAATTAACGCACCTACGTTCATTACGATATCGAACAAGCTCAAGTGACGTAGAGAGTTAATGAACAAGCCAATCGCGATGATGATAACACCCATCATAATAGTCGTTAGCTTACTTACAATAACCAGCTCTTTCTGAGTCGCATTTTGACGAAGAATCGGGCTGTAGAAGTTCATTACAAAGATGCCAGCGTTACGGTTCAAACCTGAATCCATAGAAGACATCGTTGCAGCGAACATTGCTGACATAAGAAGACCAACCATACCTGCTGGCATTACGTTCTGTACGAATGCTAGGTAAGCAGCATCACCCGCTTTATCACCCATTGAAGCGTACTCTAATGCGAACTCAGGCATGAATGCACTTACGTACCATGGTGGTAGGAACCAAATTAGTGGACCAACAACCATAAGGATACATGCTAGGCCTGCCGCTTTACGTGCGTTTTCACTGTCTTTTGCACATAGGTAACGGTAAGCGTTGATGCTGTTGTTCATTACACCGAATTGCTTCACGAAGATGAACACAACCCAAAGGATGAAGATGCTCATGTAGTTTAGGTTGTTACCTAACATGAAGTCGCCGTCGAAGTTAGCAACGATGTTAGTTAAGCCACCACCGTGGAAGTAAGCCGCAACCGCACAAGTGATTGTCACGGCCATGATTACAAGCATTTGCATGAAGTCAGAAGCAACAACCGCCCAAGAGCCGCCTGTTACTGCCATCAATACTAGAACCATACCCGTTACCACAATGGTTGCTTCCATTGGGATGTTGAATACAGCAGCTACGAAGATAGCGAGACCGTTTAGCCAGATACCTGCAGAGATAAGACTGTCAGGCATACCTGCCCATGTGAAGAACTGTTCAGACGTTTTACCAAAGCGCTGACGAATAGCTTCGATCGCCGTTACCACACGAAGTTGGCGGAACTTTGGAGCGAAGTACATATAGTTCATGAAGTAGCCAAAAGCATTGGCTAAGAATAGGATTACAATGACGAAACCGTCATTGAACGCGCGTCCTGCGGCACCTGTAAACGTCCATGCTGAAAACTGTGTCATGAAGGCGGTTGCACCAACCATCCACCACAACATTTTGCCGCCCCCTCTGAAGTAATCACTTGTAGAGGTGGTGAACTTACGGAACATCCAACCAATCGCGATTAAAAAGAAGAAGTAGGCGAGAACAACAAAAGTATCAATAGTCATCTTTTCAGCCTTTTAAGTTTCATAATTAACTGACACCTAGATTACTCCTTCTGCATGTTTATTTGTACTACAATATGTCTTTAGCGTGATCTGGGGCGCATGTTTATTTCATCATAGATGGCACTTAAAGCCGTTTAAGAGCTTAATTTTTTGCAATTATTTCAAACTTCATCGTTGTCGTCGGATAAATGCTTGAAAGTAAGCATTTAAAATAATAATACAAATATCCGTATGGTTATAGGGATTAGTTGAGCGAGCGTGTTGATTGAGAAGTGACAAAACTCTAATAAGTATGGTTAAAAATAAAATAGGTGTGTCCACTTTATATCACGTAATAAAAAAGCGAGCACAGAGCTCGCTTTCGTCGTTGAACAAGTGCAGCCGGTTAACGCGAACCTATCTATTGACTAGCTCGACAGCGTCACGAACAAGCTTGCCTAGTTCGTCCCACTTACCTTCGTCGATAAGGTTAGTTGGAACCATCCAAGTACCGCCACACGCAAGAACAGAAGGGATCGATAGGTATTCATCTACATTCTTCAAGCTTACGCCACCAGTAGGCATAAATTTAACAGGGTAAACCGCTGTTAGTGCTTTAAGCATACCTGTACCGCCAGAAGGCTCAGCAGGAAAGAACTTCAACGTGCGAAGGCCCATTTCCATTGCTTGTTCAACTAGGCTTGGGTTGTTAACACCCGGTACAATTGCGACACCTTTATCGATACAGTATTGAACTGTACGAGGGTTAAAACCTGGGCTTACGATGAAATCAACGCCAGCTTCGATAGATGCGTCAACTTGCTCGTTAGTCAGTACAGTACCTGAACCGATTAGCATGTCTGGGAATTCTTTACGCATGATGCGAATCGCTTCGATTGCACATTCTGTACGCAGTGTGATTTCTGCACATGGCATGCCGTTTTCAACCAGTGCTTTGCCTAGGGGGATGGCATCTTCAGCACGGTTGATAGCGATTACAGGGATTACTTTTAGGTTTGCTAGTTGTTCATTTAATGTAGTCATGAATTCTTTCTCACGTTAATAATGGGTCTGCTTTCAACTAAGCAAACCCTTGATTAATAGTTAAAGTGCGCAATTATAGAGACAAATCAGGGGTCGCTTCTAGAGGAATGATAGCACCTGGATGCTGAATCACAGTCCCTGCCACAATGTGACCTGCTAATGCTGCATCACGCGCATTGCCACCGCTCAAGCGTTTAGCCAAGAAGCCTGCACTGAACGAATCGCCAGCCGCTGTTGTATCAACGATGCTGTCTACTGGGTTTGGTGCAACGTACTGAGCACTTTGGCTTTCAACCACTAGGCAGTCTTTCGCGCCACGCTTAATGATGATCTCTTTCACTCCAGACTCAGACGTACGTGCAATACACTGTTCAATGCTTTCGTCGCCATACAGCTCTTGCTCGTCATCGAACGTCAGTAGCGCTGTGTCGGTGTACTTAAGCATCTTCAAGTACCAAGAAATCGCTTCTTGTTGGCTTTGCCAAAGTTTTGGACGAAAGTTATTGTCGAAGAATACTTGGCCGCCTTGAGCTTTGAATTTGTCTAAGAAGCTGAATAGCTGTGCGCGTCCGTTCTCTGTCAAGATAGCAAGCGTAATACCACTTAGGTAAACCGCGTCAAAAGAAAATAGCTTATCAAGTAGAGCAGGCGTGTCTTGCTGGTCAAACATGAATTTTGCTGCAGCATCATTACGCCAGTAGTGGAAACTGCGTTCACCAGTTTCATCGGTCTCGATGTAGTAAAGCCCTGGTTGTTTGTGATCAAGCTGAGCAATTAAGCTAGTGTCGATACCTTCCGCTTGCCACTTTTCTAACATGTCGGTACTGAATGGGTCAGTGCCTAGTGCTGTTACGTAGCTCGTGTTGATATCTTGCTCTTTTGTTAAGCGAGACAAGTAAAGTGCTGTATTCAGTGTATCGCCACCAAAACTCTGCTGAAGCCCGTCTTGTTTCTGTTGTAGCTCAACCATGCACTCGCCAATGACCGCGATGTTTAATGATTTCATATGCTTACCTTAGCAACTGAGGTTGCGCTAGTTATTATTTTAGGAAATCTTCACGCGCAGGATTGAAGATATCAAGAAGGATGCTGTCTTGCTCTAGAGCAACGGCGCCGTGCATCATGTGTTTACGCGCGAAGTAAGCATCGCCTTCTTTAAGCACTTTCTTTTCACCTTCGATTTCAGCTTCGAAGCTACCACGAACAACATAACCGATTTGGTCGTGAATTTCGTGAGTATGAGGATGGCCAATTGCGCCCTTATCAAAACATAGGTGTACAGCCATAAGATCGTCAGTGTACGCGACGATTTTACGCTTGATACCACCGCCCAATTCTTCCCATGGGTTTTCATCTAGAATAAAGAAAGAGTTCATTGTGTATCTCCTAATCTGTTTAAATCTTTTAAGTGTTACTTAACTGTGTTCATCATAAAGGAATGAGGTTAATTGTAATACAATATATCTAGCGTTGTGTGATATTGATCAAGCGATACTTTATATAGCGCAAATAAATCAACAACTTAACAAATGCCTGATATTTAGTGTTATCTATTCATATCAATAGCTTATGCGGGTTTATGTGATTCTGCTCATCATTTTGCGACGAATAGGTACAATTAAAGCTAATATTGTATTACTTTATATGGAG
>NZ_JBFRLX010000251.1:0-5062 GCF_041470165.1 Vibrio sp. 10N.286.46.A8 | reverse complement strand
ATATTATTAGGATCTCCATTAGTAATGGCATTTCTAGTGATAGCGGTTGGTAATGATGACATCGAAAGAAATGCGGTTGAAAATGACAAGAAAACTCTATTTAGAGTATTGGAAGAAAAGGGCATCGAAGCAAAGGTTATTCTAACAGGAATTGAGACGGGAGCACCTGTGTTGGCACACACTAATAACCGCATAATCGCAGCCCCTTATCATAGAAATATTGTTGGTAATCAATTTCTTATAGAGGTTATGTTAGAGGGGGATATGAGTTTAGCCAAGGACGAAATCCAAGCTAAGAACATTGATTATATTGTTATAGGAAATGACGCCCACTTAATGGTTTTGAAAAAATCAGCAAGTGAAGAGGCTCTTATAAACAAATTATACAGCTCAAATGTTCCCAGCTGGTTGGAGACCATATATGACGATGTTCCTGATGGCTACCGAATCTTTAGGGTTAGGGAGAGTTTATGAATAGTATAAAAGTTGCAGTATTACTCCCATGTTTTAATGAAGCGGGTGCTATCGGAAAGACAGTTATGTCTTTTAAGCAGGCTTTACCTGATGCGCCTATTTATGTGTATGACAACAACTCAACCGACAACACGGTAAACGAGGCCTTGAAAGCTGGGGCTATTGTTCGACATGAGCCTCGCCAAGGTAAAGGGGAGGTTGTCAGGAGAATGTTCTCTGATATTGATGCTGATATCTATGTGATGGCTGATGGTGATGACACTTACGATGCGTCAATATGCCCTGCGCTGATCGAACAATTGGATGATGAAAAACTCGATATGATTATTGGAAGTCGAGAGCGAGCTTCAATGGCTTATCCCAAAGGGCATATCCTAGGAAATAAGCTGTTTTCATCGCTGATTAATTTAGCATTCAATGCTCAATTGAGTGATGTGTTTTCTGGTTATCGAATTATGAGCCATCGATTTGTCAAAACCGTACCCATTTTCAGTGATGGCTTCCAAATAGAAACAGAGCTTACCGTTCATGCGCTACATCATAATATGCCAATCAAAGAAGTTTCGACGCAATATCAATCAAGGCCTGAAGGCACAGCCAGTAAATTGAATACCTTTAGTGATGGGCTCAAAATTCTCAATTTCATTTTGTTCTTATTGAGAGATGTAAAGCCAATGTTTTTCTTTGGCGTGTTGTCTATGTTGCTTTGCTTCATTTCATTGGTTTTAGGAATCCCCGTTATCATCGACTTCATCGATACTGGGCTCGTCGAAAGGGTGCCTACTGCGATTTTGTCTAGCTCAATTGCGTTGATAGCGGTGATGTCTTTTTTCTGTGGGTTGATACTCGACAACGTATCACGAGGTAGGCGAGAGATGAGGATTCTTTCTATATTAAGAACGAGTGATAAAACGCTATCTGAATAGGAATCAAGCATGAGAACAAGCAAGGATGAAGACAAAGAGTGGATCGATTATTTGTCCCGTTTCAGTGACGAATATGATGAGCGAGTTTATAACGGCAATACAACGGGTTATGTGATGAGAGCTGGCCACATAGCATGTGAAAAGCCATTTGGTGAAAGTGAACACTTTTCGAGAGTGTTAGAAGTGGGCTCCGGTACAGGTGAACACTTGCTGCACGTCAAACACACCTTTGACGAGTATATCGTGAGTGATGGCGATGCTGCGGCTCTTGAGGTGGCAAAAGAGCAACTCAGTCGTATCAATTCTTATGACAAACTCACTTTTAACGTAACTAATGCTTGTGAGTTAGATTTTGAAAGCAATAGCTTCGAGCGCGTGATCGCAACTCATATATTGGAGCACCTATACGAGCCTCATTTGGTGATCAAAGAGTGGTTACGAGTGTTAAAGCCTGGAGGCACTCTGTCTATTTTGATTCCTACCGATCCTGGGGTCGCTTGGAAAATAGGCCGTTATATGACGACAAGAAAACACGCCTTACAGAAGGGGTGGCATTACGATTACATTATGGCGAGAGAGCATGTCAATCCATGTAATAACTTAATCGCTTTCTTAAGGTATTACCTTCCTGAACACCAAAAATCATTTTGGCCGCTGAACTTTGTACCGCTTATTGATTGCAATTTGTTCTTTAACTTCCACGGGGTTAAACCACTATAGGAAGTAAAAGATGCTTTTAGTTTTTGAATGAAGAGCGGGAAAACAAGAAGTAAGCGATCAAACCTCTCACTTCTTATTTGTCTGTCTATTAATTGATAGCTTAGATCGCCAAACCTGTAATTGCGCCAAACAACATAAACACACCCACTAACCCTACAATCGGGACCTTTACGGTTTTTAATAACCACACACCAACAATGATCAGAGCGAAGTCTATGCCGCTGCTCACTGCGCTTGTGAAGATGGGTTGATACAGGGCCGCAAGCAATAGACCAACAACTGCTGCATTCACACCGGTAAGCGCCCCAGCTACTAGAGGCTTACTCGCAATTGCCTGCCAGTTCTTCAATACACCCAGTAGCAGCAAGAAGCCCGGTAAGAACACCGCAATCGTTGCGAGCAGTGCCCCTGTGATCGGTGCTGATGGCATTAATACATAACCTAGGTAAGTGGCTAACGTAAACATCGGGCCCGGTACGGCTTGCGCTGCGGCATAGCCTGTTAGGAAGGCATCTTGAGACAGTTGGTCACCAATACCATTCTGTAACAACGGAAGAACCACGTGACCGCCACCGAATACCAAGCTGCCTGCTTGGTAGAACAAGCCAAATACTTCAATGCCTTGAGAGTAAGCACTGAATAGAGGCAGACCAACCAGTAAAGCAACGAAAATCACGAGCGGTGTTAACGATATCTTGTGCGTCGAAGGTACTGTTTTTAATTCGTGTGAGGTTAAGAACTTACTGCCAACCATAGCAGCAAACAATAGAACTAATACCTGAGGCAAGATCCCAGGACTTAAAAGCAGAACAATCGCGGTTATCACACACAGTGCTGTTGCTATCTTTGATTGGCAAAAGTTTTTGTACATGCCGAAAGTGGCGTCAGCTACAACCACGACCGCGAGTAGCTTAAGTCCGTGGATGATTGAAATGAAAAGCGGTGCTTCCAACAACTGGTTGCTCACTAAGGCCAATATCAACATTAGGATGACAGAAGGGGAGGTGAAACCGACAAATGCGGCAATCGCACCGGTTAAGCCACCTTTTTTGTAACCAACCGCGAAGCCAACCTGACTTGAGCCTGGACCAGGCAGAAATTGACTGAGGGCGACAATTTGCCCGTACTCTTCGTCGGATAACCAATTCAGTTTCTCAACAAAGGCTTTACGGAAGTAGCCAATGTGTGCCGCTGGTCCACCGAAGCTAATCCAGCCAAGCCAGAAAAAGGTTTTAAAAATTGAAAGCATGATCGATTCCAGATAAATGTTTAGCGTAATTTAGGTGGAGTTAAACTATGATTCAAATTAATTGTTTTAATTATAACTATGAATAATATGGGATTGATTTGTGGCTGATTTTAACTGGAAAGGAATTGACCTTAACTTATTGATTGCACTGCAAGCTCTGTATAAAACCAACAGTGTGAGTAAGGCGGCAGAACGTTGTTATGTCAGCCAATCTGCGATGAGTCATAGCTTACAAAGACTGAGAAAGCTGTTTGATGACCCTCTGTTTGAGCGTGTCGGTAGCAAGATGGAGGCGACCGATCGAGCCATTGAACTGTCCAGTACGGTAGAAGCTCTGCTCAATACCATCCAGTCAGAGGTGTTACTGTCTAAATCGTTTGATGCCGCGACTTATAAAGGGACTTGGAAGATTGGTCTTACCGATTATGCTGAGCAGATGTTCGCGCCAGCGTTGTTTGACCTCATCAAGCAATCCTCTCCTAATTCGCAAGTTGTGCTGTTCAATGTAAACCGGAGTAACTATCAGCAAGTATTTGAAGACGCCAAGCTTGATATGGCGATAGGCAGTTTTGGTGAGGTCTCAAAGCAATATCGAACCACGCATTTGTACACAGAGCAACATGTCTGTTTATTCGACAAGTCGGTTGTATCTATTGAGGGGCCTATATCGTTAGAACAGTTTGTTGCTGTCGAGCATGCTCTTGTGTCTCCCGCTGGGTCTTTAAAGACTGGCGTCGATAAACGTTTGGCTGAATTAGGCTTCAGCCGAAAAGTGGCTATATCTTCAAGCAATTTTTTAACAGTAAAACGTTTGATAAGAGGTAGGGAGTTATTGTGTATCGTCCCCAAACTGGTGGCACGCAATGATACTCAAGACCAAGATACCGTGGTAGCAGTGGAGCCACCTATCGATGTGCCTGATTTTGATATACAGCTCATCTATCGCAAGGCTAAGCATTTAGATGATAAAAATAAGCTACTTAGAAAGCTTTTTACACAAGCCGTTTCATCTGTGGTTGCTGCATAGTTGCAGCAGTTGTTCGGTCATCAATTTTATGCGAATTATTTTTAGAAAAATCCGGATTATTGTAAGAACCCGACTATACTTAATTTACGACTAAAAGCAGTCGTAAAGAATAGGCTTTTTGATTTACCTAAGTAAAAAAATTGATTATATCCTAATGATATAGCTGAAAAAACTACCAGGCTAAACGGACTTAGTTGGTCTTAAAAGCGCTAGCTCCCCCTAGCGCTTTTTCTTTTGTTCTAAGTTAGCTCTAATCTCTTAGGTGTTTACAGGTTTGAGTTGTTTAACCCCCGATTTAGAACAGTTAACGGTCGAGTTCACTGACTAAGAGCAACGAGCTATGTAGACCGACAAATTATGAGTATCAACTAGCTACGAACGGTCAGTATCAAGCCATCAATCACACTGTGGTGGTGATCAGAAACCCCAGCAAGGTTGCCGTATTTCGGCTGGTGGCGATCATTTTCTAATGGATGGTGCCAACCTTGTGTATGTTGCACAAAGTGCGCCGCAAAGCTTTCAGACACCTCTAAACATCCTGCCATGACAGTATCAACATAGGTTTGAACGATAGGGCTGTTTTCACAAGGCGCTTCGATTTCGTCTCTGATGTATACCCAGATCGATTGATCCGCTTTAAACTCGGTTTGGCTCTCTATCTGATCG
>NZ_JBFRLX010000250.1:0-16898 GCF_041470165.1 Vibrio sp. 10N.286.46.A8 | reverse complement strand
GAACTATGTTCGTTAGCGTCGAACCCAAATAGACCCGATTTAAAACTGCGCTTTGGCTTCCAAGCGCAGTTTTTGTTTCTAGCATAATTTTTGTTTCAAGCCGCCCGCTTTACACTCTCCCTTAGTTTTTACCCATCACTGCCGTGCTCTTAAAAACGCTACAAGCAGAGCAGGTTTTATAAGCCCTTAAGATGTTATAAGCTCCACCTATGCTCGACTCCCTATAAATCAAAAATAATAAAGGATCACCCGTGGAATTTACGCTCGACAAATTTAACGGCATCATCATCGACCCAGCAACAGCCCCTCACGATGCTGACTCTTTCAATGCCGAACTCAGCGAGATCACCGAATTTTCAAAGCAGAATAACAAAGGCATAATTTGGATTAGCTTGCCTATTTCGCTCTCGCACCTTATTCCAGTGGCGACTGAACTTGGCTTTGTGTTTCACAACTGTCTAGAAGACGAGATTACGCTGATCCACAAATCCGAGATTGTAGAGTTTGTGCCTTTCATTCCGACCCACACCTTGGGCGCAGGCGCATTGATCACCAACGAACATAATCAAGTGCTGATGATTAAAGAGCACGGTATGACAGGCTACAAATTACCGGGCGGCCATATTGAGTTGGGTGAAGGCATTGAAGAATCGGTTGTTCGTGAAACCTTGGAAGAGACTGGTATCAAAGCCACATTCATTTCTGTAGTTGGCATGGCGACGAGACACCCGTATCAGTTTGGCAAATCGAACCTCTACTTTATTTGCCACCTTATCGCTCAAACCCAAGAGATTGCGATTCAAGACACCGATGAAATTGCAGAGGCTAAATGGGTTGATATTGAAGAGTATATTAACAACCCCGACAGCTACCCGTTTAACCGCCAATTGGTCGGTTCTCTGATAGGAAAGCAAGGTTTGGAACTCACTCAGCTAGAAGGTAATTCAGGCCCAACCCACAAGCCCGAGATCTTCTTTTCTAAAAACGAATAATAAAACGGTTGTTCGAGAAGTTTACACCATGAAAAAGCGCCATTAATAGGCGCTTTCAAAGGGGAAATGTCTGAGTCAAGTAAATCAATAAACTAATCGTATCCTTTAAAGCCCGTATTAGCTTCGCCCAGCCATTGCCAACAAGCTGCCTGTACCAATAAATACACTGCCGAAAATACGGTTTTGTACAATCATATGACGGCGATTCTTAACTAATCCGGTCAAACGACTAGCTAACAATGCATAACCACACATCACAAGCATATCGACAGTAAGTAAAGTACTACCTAGCACTAGTATCTGCTCTACATGGGGACTGCTTGACACAACAAACTGGGGCAAAAGAGCAACAAGGAAAACAATACTTTTAGGATTGGTAACGTTGACAATCACCGACTGGCAAAACATTTTCAAGCCGCTGACTTTCTGCAGGTGTCCTTTGTAATGTGTATTATCCACCGTCTCAGTAAACTTCTTGATGCCTAAATAAATTAGGTAGAATGCCCCAACCCACTTTATAGCGATAAACGCAACTTCTGATTGGGCAAGAACAGCGCCAAGCCCAACACCAACCATCACAATATTGCACATGTTCCCAACTTGTAACCCAAGGTTTGAAATCAAGCTTCGACGAAAGCCGTATTTCATTGTTATTGACATCATATTCACGGCCCCTGCACCAGGAGAAACAGCTAAAACAATGCACGCCATCAAAAACGCAAACCACAGATCAAAATTCATTTAAGCTTCCTTTTAAAGTGACATCGGCTCTAGACTTAAGCCGTAGTTGCAGCTAGTTTACTCACCACATAAAATTAGAAAAACTAAGTTTTTATATATTCATTCGTAAGGAAACCTATGGACAGTCGATTTCTTGAAAGCCTTGTCGCAGTCGCAGAGGAAGGGTCAATAGCCGCTGCAGCTCGTGCCCAAGGCATAACACCAGCAGCGATCAGTCAAAGGATTCAAGCGTTAGAGGGCGAGTTTAATTGTAAGCTGTTTAAACGAGCAGGAAGTACTGTTCAGGCCACATATGCCTGTTTGGCGGTTGTCCCCAAAGCAAAATCGATTATCAGAGAGACTCGTGATCTTATTGAAGTTGCGCAAGGGTCAGGATTAGATGGAACGTTAAGAGTGGGGGCTAACTCAACGTCATTAACCGCGTTCATCCCATCGACTCTCAAGTCCATTCGCAAAGTTGCGCCGCAGGCAAAATTTCATATCATTCCTGGGAATTCTATCGACTTAAATCGGAGCCTTATCAATGGCGACCTTGATGCAGCTATTGTCGTTGCCCCTCCCTCAGTCATTCCAAAAACATTGAGATGTAGAGAACTGAGAAACGAGCCTCTTGCATTAATTCATAACAAAATGATTCAAGGGTCTATTGCAAGTATACTTGATAACAACGCTTACATTAGGTATGACCCTACCTGTTGGGGCGGGCAAATGTCGGAACGATTCATGAACGACACGGGGATGACTAAAAATACCATTTTCGACCTAGATTCCCTTGAGGCGATTGCTCAGCTTGTGATGGAAGACGTTGGAGTATCAATAGTTCCAGTCTGGCCTGGCTTGGAGCTCTTTGATGAACACATCACCATCACACCAATAACCAACAAGAAATACAACCGGAAGCTAGTGCTACTAAGTGCGTACCACCCTAGACAGCCCAAACTACTCGAATTGTTTGTAAAACACTTAGGTGAACTCGACTCGATTACACTGCAAAAAAGTGAGTCAGACCATTCAGGAGCGGGTCAATAAAATGGGAAAAAGCGCCGTTGATACGGCGCTTTGTATTGAGTCCAAATAGTCCCCTGAGTCCATTTTTGTTTAATCAGAAGAAACCCAACGGATTAGTATCGTAGCTGATCAACAGGTTCTTCGTATTTTGGTAGTGATCGAGCATCATCTTATGTGTCTCACGGCCAATGCCCGATTTTTTGTAACCACCAAATGCCGCATGTGCTGGGTAAGCGTGGTAACAGTTCACCCAAATACGCCCCGCTTCAATGTTACGACCCATGCGATACGCTAGGTTTGCATCACGCGTCCATACGCCTGCACCCAAGCCATACTCGGTGTCATTGGCGATCTCTAGCGCTTCCGCTTCGTCTTTAAACGTCGTCACCGCGATAACAGGGCCGAAGATCTCCTCTTGGAATACACGCATCTTGTTGTGCCCTTCCAGCATGGTTGGCTGAATGTAGTAACCGTTGCCGAGATCACCTGGTTGCTGCGCGATTTCACCACCTGTTAGCACTTTCGCACCTTCTTGACGACCGATTTCTAGGTAGCTCAGAATCTTATCGAACTGCTCTTTAGAAGCTTGTGCACCCACCTGAGTATCGGTATCTAACGGGTTACCTTGTTTAATAGTTTGAGCACGCTCGACCACCTTGGCAATGAACTTGTCGTATACCGATTCATGAATCAACACACGTGATGGACAGGTACACACTTCACCTTGGTTGAAGAACGCAAGCAGCATGCCTTCGACACACTTATCTAGGTATTCGTCTTCATGATTAAAGATATCTGGGAAGTAGATGTTTGGAGACTTACCGCCCAGCTCAACCGTTGATGGAATCAAGCTTTCTGCGGCACATTTCAAGATGTGGTGGCCGACTTCTGTGGAGCCTGTGAATGCCAACTTCGCTAAGCGGTCACTGGTTGCCAATGCTTGACCCGCTTCGCTACCAAAACCATTCACGATATTAACAACGCCGGCTGGTAGAAGATCAGCGATCTTCTCCATCATCACTAGGATCGATGTCGGTGTTTGCTCGGCGGGCTTCATCACCACACAACAGCCTGCTGCCAGTGCTGGTGCCAGCTTCCAAGCCGCCATTAAAATCGGGAAGTTCCAAGGAATGATCTGCCCCACCACACCAATAGGTTCTGGGAAGTGGTAGCTTGCGGTGTTTGAATCTAGCTCTGCTGCGCTGCCTTCTTGTGCTCGAATACAACCCGCAAAGTAACGGAAATGATCGACAACCAAAGGAATGTCTGCCGCCAGAGTTTCACGCACTGGCTTGCCGTTTTCCCACGTCTCGGCGACTGCGATTTCTTCAAGGTTCGCTTCAATGCGGTCGGCAATTTTAAGCAGGATGTTGGAGCGCTCAGTCACACTGGTCGAAGCCCAACTAGCACGAGCTGCATGCGCGGCATCGAGTGCCAAGCTAATGTCCGCCTCGGTTGAGCGTGCCACTTGGCAATACACCTGACCATTCACTGGGGAAGTGTTATCAAAATACTCGCCGCTAACAGGTTTCACCCACTCGCCACCGATAAAGTTATCGTATTGCGCTTTAAAGTTAACCACTGCGTTATCACTACCCGGCTGTGCGTAAATCATAGTTAGATCCTTCTTTGATTTTTAGTCGTTGTTTATTCGTTATTGAGCTTATGTTGTCGAGCTAGCATGGCGGCTTCCCTTGAGAACAGATCCCGTGAGAAGAAAGCTCGTAAGAAGAGAGCCACCATGTTTATGCTTTCTGTTTAAAACACTGATACTTCGTGTTTTCTTCACAACAGTAACAACGCAAATCACACGCCAGAACTTCAAAACTTGTTGTTAATAAATTGTAAAACTATGATTACCAAACGTTTACAACCCAAAGTGAGTTGGCATTGAACGGACGTCTGGAAACCACCCCAGTGTTCAACTGTTCCAAATTGGTACACCCTCACTGTTACGACATGGAACAGTCATGCACCTTCAACAAGCAAACACCTCAGATTGGCTTTCGTCTTCTTGGCACCGCAGCACAGAAGCGGGTCTAAAACAGAGACGACTTCCCGAAGACATTCGCCTGCCACAATCGATTCTTAAACAGCGGCGTCATCAATCATCTGACTTGATTTACATCGTCGAACGTAATGCGCTGCCTTTGTTTAATCAGATGTTTGCACGCACCGACAGTCGTTTGATTCTGACGGATATTGAAGGGGTAATTCTGGCAAGTTGGGGACAGGAGCGGTTTAAGGAGAAGCTGACGTCAATTGCACTCAGTTCGGGAGCATGTTGGCAGGAACAACTTAAAGGCACCAACGCGATTGGCACCGCCATCGTTGAAGCGAAACCAGTATCCATCATTGGCGAACAGCACTTCATCCACCAGCATCGATTTATCAGTTGTTCCGCAAGCCCTGTGTTTGATCATCAAGGTCAAATGGTTGGCGTATTGGACATCACCAGTGAGCAACAGCAACACGACAGCTCGGTGCAATTACTGGTTCAAAATATGGTTCAGCTTGTTGAAAATCAGCTTCTAAGTCATGTCCCACAAGGCACGACTCGAATCGACCTCGCGTGTGAGAAATCTCTATTACACAGCGGCTGGCAAGGAATTGTGATAGCCAATGAGGCGGGCGAGGTAGTCGCGCACAATCAGGTCGCCTCTCAACTGCTGGATCAAACCTCGATCGTCGGCGAATGCATCGAGACTCTCTTCAATCGAGTCTCATTTGATGCGCCTTTTGTGTTTGAGAAACAGCACCTCAAACAACCAACCACCAAGCGCACTCGCTCTATTTCAGCGTCGTGCGATCTGCACCATGGCGAGCAACAGATAGAACACGCTTGGCAGCAAGCTAACAAGGTTATCGACAAAGGGATCAGCCTATTAATCTTAGGAGAAACGGGGGTCGGTAAGGGCGAGTTTGTTAAAGCATTGCACAAACAAAGCCAACGTAAATCTTCGCCCCTAGTAGCAGTGAATTGCGGTGCGCTGCCGAAAGATCTTATCGAATCTGAGCTGTTTGGTTACGCGCCGGGGGCTTTTACTGGCGCGAACCACAAAGGATTCCAAGGTAAGATCCGCCAAGCGGATAAGGGAATTCTATTTCTAGATGAGATCGCCGACATGCCATTGGAGGCTCAGTGTCGATTGCTGCATGTTCTACAAGATAAGTCGGTAGTGCCTGTTGGCTCAAATCAGAGCTATCAAGTCGATTGTCAGATCATCGCTGCGACGCATAAAAACCTAGAACAGTTAGTCGCAACTGGAGAATTTAGACAAGATTTGTATTACCGCTTAAACGGCTTAGCCTTCACCTTGCCGAGTTTACAACACCGACAAGACAAACACGCCTTAATCGAGCATATTCATCGTAAATACGCAGAAGACGAACAGACAATCTGCCCGCACTTAATGAGCTTACTGTGCGCCTATTCTTGGCCAGGCAATATTCGCGAGTTAGACAATTTACTTAAGGTCGCCGCCCTACTCGCGAGTGATGAAGCACAACTCACACTCGAGCATGTGCCTAGCCACCTTGCTCAACATCTCACGTTATTAGCGCAAGATAATCAGCATCAACTGACGACTCCTAATACCACCAAAGGCACAATGAATAACGATTTAAGAAGTACCGTTGAGGAAACTTTGCTACAAACCTATCAAGCGAACCAAGGCAACATCAGCAAGACTTCGAGAATACTGGGGATCAGCCGCAATACCATTTATCGAAAGCTAAAGAGCTTGGGGATTCTTTAATAATCAAGATGATCAATGGTCCAGTTACTTGAATTTAGTCTGCAAAGTATAAATACATACTTTTTAAGTGGGTATTCCACACTTCGGATGAAATTAAAATGTGACTGATATCATATAATGAGCAATATATATCCACAACACCCTCAAACTACAACCTCCTGATTTACCAGGAAATTAAAAACGGCATCAAGTATAAAATATCAACAAATACAATTAGATAATAGAATAAAAACAGCCATACACCTATCTTATTGTTCCTCTCTAAAAGACATAATCCGGAGCGTTATACCATCCTATTTATATTTTTAATCACCCTATTCTTATTGTGTTCATTATTTAGAATTTTCCATTCACGTATCTTGTTTAAAATCTCTGAAAAACTACCACTATTTGGTTAGAGAGATAATATGTTTAACAGTATACGAACGCGAATTGCGGTGAGTGCGGGCGGAGCGATGGCTTTCACTCTGTTAATCGCCATGGGAATGACGACCAACGCATTTACCGATGTGAATAAACAAGTCACTGAAAAAGTAAAAACGCAGCTGACAGAGGCCACTGCTACGGATTTACAAAACACGGCACTTCAACAAGGTTTGAACATCGCTAACCAGCTTAACCCTGTATTAGCGAACCTTAAGCAAGTGCGCTCAATCATCGAATTAAGTTCAGAAACCGACGCAAGTGCAGAGCTTATCGTGAAACAGTTTACTGCGGCACTGGAAGCACAAAACAAAGCTGTATTTGCGGGTTACATGGTTTGGGAGGATAAGACATGGTCACAACAGTCTGTCTTGAATAACGAGCTCAACGTGAACAGCGAAAATGGCTCAGAGACGTCGCTGATTTCAGATAACCAACAAGACTCGAACACGGAACTGAGCATTAACACAGAATCAGACTCGAATATCGAATCTGGCTCAAACATCGAGTTAAGCTCAAACACTGAGTTAGGTTTTAACAGTCAGGGCTACCTTGCGCCTTTCTTCTCTCCCAATGACCAGAACAGCTTTGATGCTGTCGCAATGGAAAGCTTTAGCAACACCGATCTCAACAGCAACGGTGAGCGCAAAGATGACTGGCACTTAATGCCATATCAAACAGGTAAAACGTTTGTGATGGAACCGTATTTTTATTCAGTGCGCGGCAAACAAGAGCTCATTACCACCATCAGCCAACCAATCAAACATGACGGAAAAATCATCGGCTCGCTAGGCTTTGATTTATCCCTACATGAACTCCAAAGCCAAAGTGAGTTACTTGCGCGTAACCTGTTTGATGGCCAAGGAAAAATCCTAATCACTTCATGGAAAGGCATTACACTGGCCAACAGCCGAGCTGGAAATATGGTGGGTAAAAAAGTCTCTTCTGAATTGGAATCTGAATGGTCAAAGATTCAGTCTATCGCTAACCAAGAAGGCGCCGGTCTTGTGACTTTCGGCGGCGATGAGTACGCGATTACTGCCATTGATACCAGTGATGCGCCATGGGTAGTCATGGTGTCTGTTCCTAGTAGTCACCTAGCCAAAAGCGTCAATGACTACACCGAGTGGAGTGATGCTCAGAATTCAAAAGCACTTGAAAAAGGTGTGTGGGCGGGAATCATCGCCGCTCTTCTAGGCATTGCCTCAATGGCATTCATTGCTAACTCTTTGGGCAAGGTTTTGAACAACTTAGTGGAACGCTTTAAAGATGCAGCACAGGGTGAAGGTGACTTAACTTATCGCATTGAAGTGAAAGGTAAGGATGAAACCGCTCAGCTTGCACACTGGTTCAATACCTTCCTATCTCGCATACAAGAGATGCTACTTACCGTGATGGTAACGGCTGACCAAGTGGATAAAAACGCGACAGAAGGCCAAGCTCGTGCTGAAGTTTCACGTGACCAGCTGAATTCTCAAGTTAACGAAGTGAACTCACTTGCCACCGCTATCAATGAAATGAGTGCAACAGCGCAAGAAGTGGCGAACTCAGCGGTTCAAGCAGCGGCAGCTGCAAGCCAAGTGCAAAGCAACAGTCTCAATGGTATGACGCGCATGGACAATGCCGCCAGTGCTGTAGACAGCTTGGCTGTGCAGGTTAACGATGTGCAGCAACAAACACAGAACTTAGTCGATTCGAGCACCGCTATTCAGGGTATCTTGAGCGAGATTGGTGGCATTGCAGAGCAAACTAACTTACTTGCACTGAATGCCGCGATTGAGGCAGCTCGTGCAGGTGAGGCTGGTCGAGGCTTTGCAGTGGTTGCTGATGAGGTTCGTAACCTAGCGAATCGAACTCAAGGTTCAACAGAAGAGATTCGCTCTATGTTGGCTCGCTTAGAACAAGAGACTCAATCTATTGTGGTACTGATGGAGCAAAGCCAGAATCAAGCGAACAACACAAAAAGTGAAACCGAAGCTGCACATCAAGCCTTGTCTGAAATCAACCAAGCGATTGAAGTGATTAATGACATGAACAATCAGATCGCTTCCGCGGCTGAAGAACAAAGCTCTGTGTCAGAAGAGATTAACCGCAATGTAGTGATCATCAATGACACAGCAGTGGAAGTGATGGATACCATGACTTCATCAGTAGCAATCAGTAATGAGCTGACAGTGAAAGCCGGAGATTTACACGGCGAACTGAGTAAGTTCAAGCTTTCTTAATTACCAACAACGTCTAACAATAACTAGGCCGAGAACCACAATTTCCTCCGCGAAACAGCATGTTCTCGGCCTATCTATTTTAGCTCCGCACTCAACATTACCCTCACCGAGAAAAAGTCTAATTGGAGTCCAACTCCACAAGTTGGTTAAGCACTTCTTTGTCTAACACTGGGTGATGTTTGCTCGCTAAAATCAGCACAATATCCACCGAAGGCAGTGGTGGCATATCTTCCAGAATGTTCAAATCAGAAGTCACACTCAGCTTACCCATCGCGCCAATCGCTAAACCCGCTTTAACAATGGCACGTTGCGCCGAAGCGGTATTACTGCACGCCAACAACTGATAAGACGTACCCTGTTTAGTTAGGCCATTCACCGCCGCTGCATGGTATTTACAATCAGTCTGGAACAGAGCAAGTGGAACAGGTTTAGAATCATCAAACACAAAATCAGGGCTGCTTATCCATACTCCCACATCACTGGTAAGCCAATAGCCCTCTTCACTGTCAGGCGCTCGGGTGACAATTGCAGCATCAAGCCTACCATCATCCAACCACTCTCTGAGCGTAATGCTTGGTAGGCTGAATACTTGAATAGAACAGGTGGGTTCTGCTTTCTGCAACAGGCGAATCACTTTTGGCAGAATAGTGTCATTGTAGTCTTCAGGGCAACCGAGTCTTAGAGGTTGTTTGTCTTCGTAACGCTTTACTTGCTTGAGGGCGGCATTGTGGAGGGCGACCAACTGCTCCGCATGAGAACGCAGCGCTAAGCCAGCCTCTGTCAGCACGAGATTACGGCCTTCTTTCTGGAAAAGAGTCACGTTGAGTTCTTCTTCCAGTTTGCGCATCTGCGCACTGAATGCCGATTGGGTGCGATTGATCTGTTTCGCAGCACGAGTAAAGCTACTGGTTTCTACAAACGCGAGAAAGCCTCGCAAAGCATCAATATCCATATTGAAATTACCACCCATCGTTTTTATTAATGTATTGCATCAAAATTATCCGTTAGTGCGCCGCAATACAATCCCCTAAGCTCAAATGCATACCCACTAAACGCAAGGAAGCAACGATGCAGCTTTATATTGGAAACCAGAACTACTCAACTTGGTCATTACGCGCATGGCTAATATTCGACAACTATAACCTCAATGCGGAAGTCATCAAGCTCAAGCTATTCACGTCTGATTTTTACGACACACTAGCTTCAGTGACACCAACAGCCAAAGTTCCAACCCTGGTTGACGGTGACGTTGCTGTGTGGGATTCACTGGCGATTCTCGAATACGTTAACGAAGCTTACTTGGACGGCGCAGCATGGCCTAAATCAGTGAAAGAACGCGCCCATGCCCGAGCAATTTCTGCAGAGATGCACTCTGGATTTTTTGCCGTCAGAAATGAAATGCCGATGAACTGCCGCGCTCAAAGAAAGCTTGCTTTGAGTGAAGAAGCATTGAAAGACATCGCTCGTATTGATGCCATATGGTCGACGCAAATGGAACAATATCCAGAAGGTTGGTTGTTTGGTGAATGGTCGATTGCCGATGCGATGTTTGCACCCCTTGCATTGCGCGTAGAAACCTATGGCATCAAACTTTCAGAGAAGGCATCACAGTATCAGCAACGTGTGCTCAACAGCCCATCAGTACAAAAATGGTTGGCAGAAGCGAGCTTAGAAACCGATGTGGTTGAAGAGGACGAGGCGGGAGAGCCGGTATAAATAGATTAAAAAGAGTCTCGATGCGATATCGAGACTCGTTCATTATTAGATGATTTGAAAGCGATTTCCTTACTGGCTATTCTGCCGCAACGCCGTCTTTATGATCATTCGGTTCAAATTCTAAAATATCACCAGGTTGGCACTCTAAAACTTCACACAGCTTGTCGAGCGTCGATAGCCTTACGGCTTTGGCTTTATCATTTTTTAATACGGACAAGTTGGCTTCTGTTATCCCAACTTCTTTTGCCAATGTCTTTAATCGCATTTTCCGTTTGGCCATCATAATGTCTAAATTAATGCGGATAGTCATGACAAGTCCTTTAAATCGTTTGGCTATGTTCGTCAGCCAGAATATAACCTTCTTTCATCACCCATGAGATGATCAAAATAATTATACCCAATATCAGTGTTAAAAAGTCCATACCAACGAAACTAATCTCAAAGATACGGTCACCTGGTGGATTATTGAACGACAGAATCACTGACATCAATGAACCATAGATAACTGAACCTAATACCCAATAGAACAAGCTATATCCGAGTTTCTGATAGGACATTGCGTTTTCTAAAGAGAAGATTTCACCTCGCTCATAGTTACGGAATAGGCGTATCAGAACCGTTAATGCATACATAAGAATGCTCGACATCGCCAAACTGGTGAACATTGCGATGATTCTTGTTGTCGTAGTAAGTGGAGAGACTGTGAGTGGAGAGGTTATAAAGTAATCCATCTCGATGGAAAACTGAATAATGCCCATCTCACTAAGAAAGTCATAGGGTGTTTGAACAGTTAGCCAGAAGTAACACACCATGATCGGAGTGAGTGCAAGAAAGGACTGCAGTAGCATTCGCACACGGCGACTTTGTTTTTGAATCTTAGACATACTTATATTCCTGTTGAGTTGATGGAAGAATATTAAGATCAAAACAAACGATGATCAACAATAATTTATCGATAAACGATAATTTATTGTTCATTTGCAATATTAAAATGAGTAAGACCCAAATAGTCCTACATCTACACCACAAATAATTTGGTCGATTGTGATCGCCTAATCACAATGTGCAGATGTGATTGTTTATATTCAACTAAATTCAAATAGTTAAGATAAACGTTATGTTACGAGCAACCATCGCATTACTCAGTGTCACTAGCTTGGCCGTATCTGCCAATGTCACCCTTCCCTCTGGAGAAGACTGGATCAATCATGCTTCTGAAGGGCTCGCACCTTACTGGCTTATGCCGAGCGCACAGGGAGAACCGATAGGCAACTTCCCGACATTTCGTTGTGATGATGGCACCTTGCTCGATGTATCTGATGTGTGTCCTGAATTGAACAGAGGCTGGATCACTCCCCACTTTGGCAAGGAGTTTACGCGTATGAAATCACGCCAAACCTATGCCTACGGCGTGCTCTATCACCTTACTGGAGACAAACAAGCTTTAGCGCTTGCCAAGCAAGGTGCCTACTACCTCATTGATCAACTAGAAGATAAGAAAAATGGTGGCTTTATTGGCTACACAAAAGAGGGAAAAGCGGGTCAAGATTGGCAGCAACGTACCTCTCAAGATCAAGCGTATGCGCTGGTTGGACTCGCGATGTACTACTACCTGACCCAAGACAAAAAGGTAGAAGAAGCACTCATCGCCCAACAAGCTTTTATCTTTGATAAATATAGACTTAGCGACAACAGCGGTCTTGCTTGGGTACTCGCCGACGGTGAAGATGGCAGTGAAAAACGACGTGAACTGGTCGCGCAACTTGATCAAATAAACGGCTACCTGTTGTTAGTCACTCCTCTGCTCAAAGAGCCCGTCAAAGCCAAATGGCTTGATGACTTAAACTGGCTCACGCAAGCCATGATTGATCACTACCACTCTGAAGATGAACAACGCTTCTACGGCGCAATTCACGACAAAGCGGCAATGATGCCGAATGCCAATCACAATGATTTTGGGCACACCATTAAAGCGTATTGGATGACCTATCTAACTGGTCATGCATTAAAAAATTCCGATTGGTCTAAGTTTGGTTTAGACGGTATGAAACACACTTTGGCTCAGGCGCAATATCAAAAAGATTTTGCCAATGTATCTAACTACTTTGGCGAGCGACTTCAGAAGATGTGGCAAGGGCAAGATATCACGGGCTGGCAAAGCAGACCGTACAGCCAATGGGCGTCATCATGGGAATGGGCTGAGCTTGATCAAGCTGCGATGACGGTATCGCTTATCGATGGTTCAATGAAAGACGTACTGCAATACACCCTGCCCACCTTTCATGATGTATGGGTAGATCATAAATACGGTGGCGTTGGGCTTGAGCCTAAGCGTACTAAAGCTTTCCATTGGGGCAATGGCTACCACCAATTTGAACATGCGCTGATTGGCTATTTATATGCTCGACAAGAGGAAGGTAAACCCGCTGTACTTCACTACGCAAGGCCAACCAACAGCAAGATGCCAATGGAACCTTATTACTATCAAGGAGATGTAATTAAATTAGAGAATCAGAGTGATGGAACGCAAAAGGTCAGTTTCAACAACATTCGACCTTGATACCTGATATTCACTCATCGGTACTTTTAGACGTGGTTAACGACTAAGACGGAACTGATGAGTGGCTAGCTGTTAGCAAAGCCTGAAAAGAAGATCTTCAGGCTTTTGAAATACCGTTGAGCAACATTTATTGGTAGGATTTTAAATGAATACATAAGCAAGTGAATCTTGTCGGATCTTCAGTTAAACCATATACGTCATCACGAAATCACTTCTTATTATTCTGCTCAACCAACTTTTCATTCCACGCTTCGTTGCCGTCTCGCTTACTGACATCATACTCAGAGCAGAACTGCGATATGGTCATGTTGTTATCGCCAGTTGCTAACTTTAATGCCAATTGAACTTGTTGAAGTTTGCTTTGCAGACGAAGGTTTTGACCTGCCTTTGGGCTTTTTTCTTTAGCAAACTTTAAAGCAGCATGTTTACGTTCGGCAGCTCCCGCTCGGCGATCCGCTTCTGATAATAGATATTTTAGCTGCGCGACACTCCTGCCCTTCTTAAAGGCAGGCTCAAGCAACTCAACGCATTCATCAAATGATGGATTTATAACATATGGATCAATTCTATGCGCTTGTTGGCGCATCCACTCTAGCGCGAGCTTTTCATCTGACATAATTACATCTTTACCAAAGAAATAGCCGTACATGGTATCGCTCAATAGCAAACCGCTGCAACAACAAATTAAGCTACAGTGTCACATTTAATTTCAAGAAAATTGCAATTTTCTAAAAGAATCCTCCTTTCACAACCACTTATTCAAACTGGATGATCGGAATAAAGCGATGCTGCGTAGATATGTTTTAGTTTGGTTAGTAAACAAGTCGTCGAAAACAAAAGTGAGAAGAAGAGAAGATATGAAGGCAATGACCCTTTCAAGACAAGATATCAAAGCAATGGACCAGCGTGAGCGCGCTCGTTTAATTAACTCCTTATCCGGGTTTAAAAGCGCAAACCTTATTGGCACCTGCGACAAACAGGGGCTAGAAAATCTTGCAGTAGTGAGCTCTGTGGTTCATTTGGGGTCGAATCCACCTTTACTTGGCTTCATCATCCGGCCTGCGGAAAGTCGCCGTCATACACTAGAAAATATCCTAGAAACTCAACACTTCACTATCAATAGTATCGGGGCGGGCTTTGTTCAAAAAGCTCATCAAACTTCCGCTCGTTATCCTAAATCAGTCTCAGAATTTAACGCGGTCGGTCTCACGCCCTATTACGATGATGTGTTCCCTGCTCCGTTTGTTTTGGAAAGCCCTCTAAAAATAGGCTTGGCCTTCAAAGAGCAGATAACAATTGAAAGTAACCAAACTCAAATGTTGATTGGTGAAGTTGTTGCGGTTCACGCGCCAAAGCGAGCTGTGATGCCGGACGGCTACCTAGATTTAGAAGCGTTAGATTTAGTCACGATTTCAGGGCTAGACAGTTATCATGTCACGCAGAGGTTACATCGTTTAAGCTATGCAAAACCAAATAGGTCACTATTTCCACTGACCCACGAAGGTAACCCAACCTCATGGGAGGCTTTCGAACACAATCTCACTCATTTTGTTCGGTAATTTACGGACAGAGGTGCTAACTTTCTCAACTTAACCCTGTGCACCACACAACAGCGCTAAACTACATCTATTTCCAAGGACCCTTTTGAAGTTAACCCACTTTAAATACAAAACGCGCAAAGGCCCAGACTACCGACATGGCGATCAGGTGTCATTCATGGACATCAAACAGACCTTCGGTATGGGCAGCATGCGTGTGGGCGCTTGGGTAACGAAAGAAGAGAAAGAGCTCGCTGCAAATCTGATATTCGACTCGTTAGCAGACTTGGCTTACATCCTGGCTTTGCCACCAGAAGCGATTGGCCTTCGCGGCACATTAGGCTTAGCGTTCGGCAGTGGTGGAAGAAAGGGTGTACAAGCACACTACGCACCGAACCAGAGAGAGTTAGCCCTCGCTAAAAATGCAGGTGCTGGTGCGTTAGCGCATGAGTTTTGGCATGCGTTTGACCACTATATCGCAGAGAAAGCATTTGAGATTGGTGACACCTCCGGTCCTCGCAAGCAAATCTTGTTCGCCAGTGACTGTTGGCTACACGATAGAAAGGTGAGACCCCATCCATTAAACGAGAGTTTGATGTCACTGTTCGATGCCACACTACTCAGCGACAATAACCTAGACAAACACGATTACGTGGCGCGAAGTGTTATTGCCGACAAAGCGATGTCGGCCCGTTACTTCTCACTACCAACAGAGATGATGGCGCGAGCCTTTGAAGCTACGATTGAATCCTGCTCAGATATCGAGAATGCTTACTTAGTCGATGGCACGACCAAACCAGATATGTTCCCTCTCTATCCAGACCTCAAGCATCGCAAAGAAATTAATAAAGCGCTGCAAGGTTACTTCGCGCCGTTGGGTCGATCTCTAAGTAAATCGCGTTAAGACAAAACATGGCGCCGTCCTTACAATCAAAGGTTTAGCCAGCGGCCCAAGTTTGGCATATAGAAGCGATAACCAAAATAAACTAATCCACTTTCAAAATCTGAGCGTTTGGGCGACATACCAAACGGCTGTAGAGTGAAATCATCACCACTTACTTGACCGCAAGGCGAATAACCTCTCTGGCTGAGTCTTTCGCCAGCCTGGTCAAACACACCATAGACATGACCGAGATGGTTAGTCATGTAGTAGATATTTTGCTGGCTCTGCTGACGCATTGATAACCCAGCGACACCGCCTTATTTACTACAATTTCTAGTTGTGGTTGTACGAAAGTAACATCACATAATAATTCAGAGACAAAGCCTTTTGTCTTAAAGCAAAAACAAGGCATCACTCTATTCAATGTCTTTCAATATAAGCCATGAATAAATAGGCCAAGCAATGCATGAAATCACTAAATACTGTAGTGGAATAGATATAAAGTTAACAAATGGTATGCCGAGCAAAACCAAATTATCATTTGTAAATTCAATATACAAAAAGTCATAAATAAAGTTGTAAGTTGCTTCTACAAATGACAACATCATTGCAACTTGAATGAATTGTTTAAATTTCATTTACATAATCCCTAATTAAATAACTGCACAGAAAGACTCTGCATGATTTCACTCTTGGTTTGAAGTTCCTGCTCAAATTCATATACTCTAATTTCATTTTAGTCCTTCAATATAATGTATTTAATGAACATTCAATATCACAAGATACTTCTGCATATAGTTCTTCGATAAGCTCCTGAACTGCTGACCTCTTTTCTTTATCAAATACATTCCACTTTTGCGTTGGCTGTTTACATGAAAGAGATTTATTGTGTGGTGCTTGATCCATTACTGCAGACCTTGGTGACATCGCTGCCTTTGCCTTTTCATAACAATCATAATAACATTGGCTATTTTTTTGAGGTGGATATATCAAGTGGTCGGTAGGACTCGGATTGTATGGCCTGGACTTATAACGCCCATCCGGATCCACATAC
>NZ_JBFRLX010000249.1:18636-18984 GCF_041470165.1 Vibrio sp. 10N.286.46.A8 | reverse complement strand
CAACCGACCCTAACTATGCCGACAAAGTTTTACGAGTTAAAGCTAAGATTGATGAGATGAAATAGCGTTATTGAATGCACTCGAGAGCTTGCCACCGGCAGGCTCTTTTCTTATCCGCTCCTTCAGTCTTACGCGCCATCCATAGTTTTCTCCTTACACTTCAATAAATTATTGTCTTTTAACTCTCCGTCATTTCTATTGGCACATATATTGCTAATTATCTTAATAATAAGCTGTAGTAGTTAATCAGTTCATGCTGATTTTGTTAAGTTTTTTGGGGGCATTATGGCGTCGGATCTTCTGAATGTAGGAGCACAAAGTGTTCTTACTGCTCAGAGACAGCTAAAC
>NZ_JBFRLX010000249.1:0-17911 GCF_041470165.1 Vibrio sp. 10N.286.46.A8 | reverse complement strand
CCACAGGTCATAACATTTCTAACGCCAACACAGAAGGCTATAGCCGCCAGTCTGTGGTTCAAGGTGTGAATGACCCGCGCCAGTACGGTGGTCAAACCTACGGTATGGGTGTGCATGTGGAAAATGTTCGCCGCTCGTGGGACCAATTTGCCGTCAAGGAACTTAACTTATCAACAACCAATGCCGCTAACAAAGCGGATACCGAAGCTAACCTGGATATGCTGTCAAGCATGTTGTCATCGGTTGTTTCGAAGAAAATCCCAGAGAACCTCAATGAGTGGTTTGATTCTGTTAAGACGCTCGCTGATACCCCGAATGATGTGGGTACACGAAAAGTCGTCATAGAAAAAGCTGGGTTATTAAGTAAAACGTTAAATGAATTTCATGAAACCGTTCGTCAACAGTCTGATTCTGCGAATAAGAAATTAGACATGGGTATCGAGCGAGTTAACCAAATTGCATACGAGATCCGTGATCTTCAGCGATTAATGGTACGAACTCCCGGACCTCATAATGATCTACAAGATCAGCACGAACAGCTAGTTAATGAGCTTTCCGGTTACACTAAAGTGACGGTGACACCACGAGCTAATAATGAAGGGTTTAATGTCCATATCGGTAATGGTCATACCTTAGTTTCTGGTACAGAAGCGAGCCAACTGAAAATGATCGATGGCGTACCAGATGCACATCAGCGTCGTCTAGCTATCGTAGAAGGAAAGTCATTAAAGGCGATTACTAACCGCGATATTGATGGACAAATCGGCGCGATGTTAGACATGCGTGATGAACATATTCCTGCAGTTATGGATGAGCTTGGTCGTTTGGCTACCGCGTTTTCATACGAGGTCAATGCACTGCAGTCGCAAGGTTTGGATCTCAATGGCAATGTAGGTAAAAACCTGTTTACCGATGTGAACTCTGAGTTAGTGGCTAAGTCTCGTGTTACTGCTCACGGACAGTCTAAAGCGGATGTCGCGGTTTATATTGATGATACTTCTGCTCTGAAAGGCGGCGAGTATGGCCTGAAATACGATGGCAGCGATTATGTGGTGATTAAGCCAGATGGTGAAACGGTAAAAGTTAGCACCAATTCAACCGGCAATGCCTTTTATTTAGATGGCATGCGAGTGGAAGTTCGCAATCCACCTGAACTGGGTGAGAAGCTCTTACTACGCCCAACCCGCAACTTTGCCGCGCAGATTCAGATGGAAACCAAAGACCCTAAAGATATTGCGGCGCAAAGCTATGAGGCATCAACTACCTTTGCCAAAGGTACTGCTGGTTTCAAAATTTTGGCGGCAGGTCAATTACGAGAGTTTGAAGTGATCGTGTCACCAAAGGGCGAACAGTTTGCGGTTACCGATCCTAAGGGCAACATACTTATGCAGCCTCAACCGTATCCACCACAAGGCCCAGTGACAATTAATGGCACAACGTTTGAACTTACACCGGGCGCGGTGGCAAACGATAAATTTACGGCAAACCTTGTCCCATCAGAAGGTGACAATGGCAACTTGCGTAAATTGCAAGATCTCCAAACAGGCAAAGTCTTGGATGATGGTGAGTCTACTATTTTAGATCTTTACCACAACTTGAATACCAATACGGGCTTGAAATCTTCAACGGCAAATCGCTTGAGTGATATTGCTAGGCTAGAAAAAGAGTCAGCTCAAGAACGTATTGCTTCAGTCTCTGGGGTGAACCTAGATGAAGAAGCGGCAAATATGATGAAATTTCAGCAAGCGTACATGGCTTCTTCACGCATCATGCAAGCCGCCAATGATACGTTTAATACTATTTTGGCTTTGAGGTAGGAGATATAAATGTTGACTCGTATTTCTAGCTTTCATAATTATCAGTCAGTACAAAATGACTTTCGCCGCCAAGAAAACAAGGTGCATCATAATCAAGCACAATTGGCTTCCGGTAAGAAATTACAGTCGGCGAGTGATGATCCTTTGGCGACGCATTATTTACAAAACATCGGCCAGCAATCTGAGCAACTTAAGCAGTATGTCGATGCGATCACTCTAATTAGAAACCGCCTTGAACATCATGAAGTCATGGTCGCCAACTCGGAAGGGTTCGCGGATGAAGCAAAACGAACCGTGATGGAAATGATTAACGGTGCACTTTCTCCGGAAGACCGCTTAGCGAAGAAACGTGAAATTCAAGAGTTATCGAATAATCTTCTACATTTAGCTAATACTCAAGATGAGTCAGGTAACTACACATTTTCAGGAACCAAGCCCAAGAGCCAGCCATTTTTTCAAGATAACGAAGGTAATGTTTCTTATCAAGGTGATGACTATCAAAGAAAGATGCGAGTAGCAACTAGCTTTGAAATGGCAATGAACGATCCAGGCAGTAAGTTGTTTATGGAAATAGATAACCCGTTTGGTGATTACGAGCCTCAGTATGATCTTGAACCGGCCTCTGAGTTATTACTAGGGCGCGCAACCAATAAATCTGAAGATGGTTCTACTTATAAAGTGACTTTTGTTGATATGCAAACAGGCAAGTTCGCTTACCAGCTTGAAAAAGATGGCGAAGTGGTTGCCTCGGAAGATTTTGATCCTTCGAAAGGTGTTGTCTATGAAGGCCTGAATATCCAATTCAAGGGGCAGATCACGAAGGGTGACTCGATCACTTTAGAGCCGAGAAAGACATTTTCTATTTTTGATACATTCAAAGAGACCGCCGAACAGGCTGAAAATCCAGTATCGGATGCATCGGCAACGGCAAAACTGCACCAAATGACAGAAGAATTTCATGCCGCGTTTATTCATTTGACTAAGGCGAGAACGGATGTCGGTGCACGTTTGAGTACGTTGGATATTCAAGAGCAGCAACATGAAGATTTTAAGTTGTCTTTAGCGAAAGCAAAAAGCAACTTTGAAGACTTGGACTATTCGAAAGCCATCATTGAATTCAATGAAAACTCTCGAGCGTTACAAGCTTCACAACAAGCGTTTGGCAAGACGAAAGACCTGACCTTGTTTAATTATATTTAGCTGTGAACAATCGTTAATCTGGGGTTAGTTCTCTGCCGTATGTGCTATGCCATACGTGCGAATAATCCTATGGGTTGCCGCTTTTTTATTCAAAGTGGCATGTTTGAAAAATAGCGGCAAAAAACGGCAATGAGAGATATTAATCTCTTATATTCTCGACTTAATACAATTGTTACTTATGGTGACTTATCGTTAAGTCTTTGTTTTATAGTAACTTTTTAAATTATTGCAATTAATTTAAAAAGTTGGCACATAACATGCTTTTGTATTTGTCATAAATGATTAATACAGATCTTAAACCTTATCTAGGGTTTATCGCGTAATACACGGTCAGTGCTTATCCATATGAGAGTAAAGCTGGCCGCTTCGCAGAAATTTTGCGAACTCATAAGGAGAGCAATATGGCTATTAATGTAAGCACTAACGTATCTGCTATGACAGCACAACGATACTTGAATAAATCGTCTAATGAACTAGCGACCTCTATGGAACGTTTGTCATCAGGCCACAAGATCAACAGTGCAAAAGATGATGCAGCTGGTCTACAAATATCAAACCGTTTAACAGCCCAGTCTCGTGGTCTTGATGTAGCGATGCGTAATGCAAATGATGGTATTTCGATTGCTCAAACTGCAGAAGGCGCGATGAACGAATCAACGAACATACTACAACGTATGCGTGATCTAGCGATTCAGTCATCAAACGGCACTAACTCTCCAGCAGAGCGTCAAGCACTAAACGAAGAGACTATGGCTCTTCAAGATGAGCTTAACCGTATCGCAGAGACCACGGCTTTCGGTGGCCGCCGTTTGTTGAATGGCTCATTTGGTGAAGCTTCATTCCAGATTGGTTCAAATTCTGGTGAAGCGATGATCATGGCGCTGACGAGTATCCGAGCGGATGATTTCCGTATGGGTGGAACGACATTCGACACTGAAAACGCTAAAGACAAAAGCTGGGAAGTACCACTAGAAGCCAAAGATCTTAAGTTTGAATTCAAAACCAAAGCGGGTGAAGAGGTTGCTATAGATATAAGCGCTAAAGCAGGCGACGATATCGAAGAACTAGCCACCTACATAAATGGTCAATCTGATTTGATTAATGCGTCGGTTACCGATGAAGGACGCTTGCAGGTATTTGTTGCTGAGCCAGATTTAGATGGTGAGATGAGAATCTCGGGTGGTTTAGCTTCCGAACTTGGTTTCAAAATTGATGCTCCTGAAGGCCAGGAAACCACAACTACGGCGGATGGCAAAGTTGTACCTGCTCCTGCTGTAGGTCGAACGACATTAGTTCAAGATATCGATTTGAATACTGTAGCAGGTTCACAAAACGCAATCAGTGTCATCGACTCTGCAATGCAGTACGTTGATTCACAGCGTGCTGATTTGGGTGCGAAACAAAACCGTCTAAGCCACAGTATTAATAACTTGGCAAACGTTCAAGAGAACGTAGACGCTTCAAACAGCCGAATCAAAGATACGGACTTTGCGAAAGAGACAACGCAAATGACCAAAGCTCAAATTCTGCAACAAGCTGGTACATCAATACTTGCTCAAGCAAAACAGTTGCCTAACTCTGCAATATCACTATTGCAATAGTTATTGGTTGAACTCGCTATTCGTGTTCAGACGTGAACCGCTTAGCGAGGGATACTGGCAAGCATACTTACTATTGGGTGTTTAGCTCTCTCATCTCTCACCTGCTATCCATTTTTACGGTAAGAATGCAACGGCGCGTCGGAAATGTGTTCATTTCTCGATGATCTCCGCACAGGCTCTGACACGCCAACTAGCCCCGGTTCCTTCACAGGAAAAGGGGCTTTTTCCTTTCTATTTCTACACTTTTTTCTTTTAGATCGTCTAGTTTACCTTTCAAATCCGTAAAACCTCGATCTCACTTACCTGTTTCACGACAAACAACTCAACTCTTTGTATAAGAAGCATACCAATCTGAACTCTTTGGCGACTATTCATTTCTCGACATTGGGTAACTCAAATAGTGATTAGTGTGTTTTTTAAACACTTTTTAAATGCATTCTCAATTGAAGACTGCCACTGTTATAGAAAATGTTAGATTTTAAGTGCCTGATAAGTATGGTTTTAATATTTAATTTGTGGTTTTTTGAAAGTTTTTCTAAAGCTTCTGAATTTTGAGCCGTTATTAAAAGTAACTTAGAGATAACTACTTGGTTTTCCGAGACGTCGGAAACCGCTATACCGGAAAATCAATTGGAGAAATCACCATGGCAGTGAATGTAAATACTAACGTTTCAGCAATGACAGCACAACGTTACCTAAACAGTGCAAACAGCGCTCAACAAACATCAATGGAACGCCTATCTTCAGGCTCTAAAATCAACAGCGCAAAAGATGACGCTGCTGGCCTACAAATCTCGAACCGTTTGAACGTTCAGAGCCGCGGTCTTGATGTTGCTGTACGTAACGCGAACGATGGTATCTCTATCGCTCAAACGGCAGAAGGTGCGATGAATGAAACATCAAACATTCTACAACGTATGCGTGATTTGTCTCTGCAATCAACAAACGGTTCAAATACTAAATCTGACCGTGTAGCAATCCAAGAAGAAGTAACGGCGCTTAATGATGAATTAAATCGTATCGCTGAAACAACCTCTTTTGGTGGCAACAAGCTGCTTAACGGTACTCACGGTACTAAGTCATTCCAAATTGGTGCAGACAATGGTGAGGCAGTAATGCTTCAGCTGAAAGACATGCGTTCTGATAACGACCAAATGGGCGGCAACAGCTACCAATTTACAGAAGCTAAAGGTAAAGATTGGGGTGTAACAGCTGGTGCTAATGACTTAACCATGTCATTAAAAGATAGCTTCGGTGACCAACGAGAAATCAACATCTCTGCTAAAGCAGGCGATGATATCGAAGAGCTAGCGACTTACATTAACGGTCAACAAGACCTAGTAAAAGCGTCAATTGATGAAGAAGGTAAACTGCAAATCTTCGCTGGTAACAACAAAGTTGATGGGGAAATTGCATTTTCTGGTGCTTTATCAGATGAACTAGGCATGACAGCAGGTGCTAAACCTGAAGACCCAAAAACGCTAGAGGCTAAGCAAGTTACGGTTGATAGTATCGACGTAACGTCTGTTGGTGGTGCACAAGAATCTGTAGCTGTTATCGATGCTGCACTTAAATATGTAGATAGCCACCGTTCTGAGCTTGGTGCTTTCCAAAACCGTTTCGACCACGCAATTAACAACTTAGACAACATCAACGAAAACGTTAATGCATCTAAGAGCCGTATCAAAGATACCGATTTCGCTAAAGAGACGACTCAGATGACTAAATCTCAGATCCTTTCTCAAGCTTCAAGCTCGATTCTTGCTCAAGCGAAGCAAGCTCCGAACTCGGCACTTAGCCTACTAGGTTAATCGGTTGAAAGGCCACATTGACCATGTGCATTATTGTTTATAATCGTCAATGTTAGGCTTCCACAAATTAGCTCGTGGTGAGAGATGAGCGCTAAATAAACCCAGCTTCGGCTGGGTTTTTTATTGCCTGCTATTTGGCTAGGATGAATTTGGAAAAAGTGCAATGTTGGTTGATAGAAGAAAAAGCGAGATCCTCTATCACGTTCGTTCCTCACAGTAGGGAATGACCGAGTCGGGAAATGATGATCTACTTCACGTTTTTTTTAACATTGAAAATAATACGAAAAAAAATGCATTTTTTATTAAAGCTTCTAGTTAAGGGGCCGTTAAAGGGATTGAGAGAAATGATATGTACCAATGTAAGGTGAGAGAGACACTGGTATATAAAACAAAATAACATGTGTTTTTGTGAGGTGAGAGTCACATAAGTGCATGAAAAAAATGCCTAAAGGAGATCAACTATGGCGATTAATGTAAGCACAAATGTGTCTGCAATGACGGCTCAGCGCTACCTAAATAGTGCGGCTGAAGGTACTCAAAAATCAATGGAGCGTTTGTCTTCTGGCTATAAAATCAATAGCGCAAAAGATGATGCTGCAGGCCTACAAATCTCTAACCGCTTAACGTCGCAAAGTCGTGGCCTAGATATGGCTGTAAAAAACGCGAACGATGGTATCTCTATTGCACAGACAGCTGAAGGTGCAATGAATGAGTCAACCAATATCCTGCAACGAATGCGTGACCTTTCTCTTCAATCTTCAAATGGTTCAAACACGAAATCTGAACGTGTTGCAATTCAAGAAGAAGTCTCTGCTCTAAATACTGAGCTTAACCGTATCGCTGAAACGACCTCTTTTGGTGGTAATAAGCTTTTGAACGGAACTTTCGGTAGTCAATCTTTCCAAATTGGTGCAGATTCTGGTGAAGCAGTAATGCTGACAATGAATAATATGCGTACCGATACTGAAGCGATGGGCGGTAAGAGTTATAGCGTTGCTGAGGGGAAAGATACGTCTTGGCGCGTAGGTGAAGATTCTGTTCTAACGATGAAGTACCAAGATCAGTTTGGTGACGTTCAAGATCTGTCGATTACTGCGAAAAAAGGTAATGACATGGAAGAACTTGCCACTTACCTAAACGGTCAAAGCCCGGATGTTCAAGCTTCGGTAGGTGAAGGCGGTAAATTGCAACTCTTCGCTTCAAGCCAAAAAGTTGATGGTAATGTTGAGTTTGGCGGCTCTCTTGCTGAAGAGCTAGGTCTTGGCTCTGGTAAAGATGCAGAAGGTAAAGAGATTCCTGGCAGCAGCAAGGCTATTGTAACGGATGTTACTGTTAACGACATTGATGTAACTTCTGTTGCAGGTTCAAACAACGCTGTATCTATTATTGACGGTGCCTTAAAGGCAGTAGACAGTAATCGTGCCTCTCTTGGTGCATTCCAAAACCGTTTTGACCACGCAATCAGCAACTTAGAAAATATTAACGAAAACGTTAATGCGTCTAAGAGCCGAATCAAAGATACTGATTACGCAAAAGAAACAACGGCAATGACGAAGTCTCAAATCTTACAACAAGCGAGTACTTCTATTTTAGCTCAAGCAAAACAATCACCATCAGCAGCTTTAAGCTTATTGGGCTAAACTTACTTCAGTAAGTAACGGTAAACTCTACTGTAGGTAGAGTTTTACTGTTAGGCTCATAAAGTTGGGAGGGAGAGTGTTATGGAAATATTATCTAACGCATCGAACATCCAGCCTTATGGCTCACCTAATGGCATTAAATTTGCAAGCGATAAAGGTAGTAGTGCGTCGAGTACTTTACAACCGAAAGAAACAACATCTTATGACAAGGTAGAAAAATCGAAAGAGATGGCTACCGAAGCGGCGATTAAATTAGCTCAACATAGACAAGAGTTAAATGATGCGGAGCGAGTCAAAATGGTGGAGAAGGTAAACGAATTTATATCTTCTCTCAACAAGGGTGTTGCTTTTAAGGTTGATGAAGAGACTGGGAGAGATGTGGTTACCATTTATGAGACCACAACGGGCGATATTATTCGCCAAATTCCCGATGAAGAAATGCTCGAAATTCTAAGGCGCCTAGCAGCCCAAACCTCGAATAGTGGAATATTGGAGGCTAAGGTTTAAGTCGTATTATTGAGGTGGTTTAATGAGTTTTGGCCCAATGGGGATTTCGTCTGGCATGGATATCAATTCCATGGTCAGCAAAATTGTTGATTCGGAGCGTGTGCCTAAACAGCAACAAATCAACAATGAACGAACGCGAATCGACACCAGCATTAGTGCCTATGGAAGACTCAGAGAGTCCCTTGATTCGATGAAAAATCTGATGACAAGCTTTCGCCAGGACAAAGCTTTTGCTGTAAGAACAGTAGAAAGCTCTGATGAAGGTCTTGTCTCTGCAACCGCGACTACCGAAGCGATCGCTGGCAAATATGCTATCGATGTGTTGCAGCTTGCCCAGAGCCATAAAGTGGCTTCTGATGTACTATCAGAGGACATGAAATTTGGCCCAGGTAAGCTGCAGGTTTCGCTTGGTAAAGAGAGCTTCGAGACACAAGTTAGTGCTAACTCAAAACTGCGTGATGTTGTTAGAGCAATTAACAGTGCCGGGGATAATCCGGGTGTTCGAGCTTCTATTATTAACGACAAAGAAGGACCACGGTTAGTCCTCGCTTCAAATATGTCTGGTGAAGACAATCAAATAAAACTCCACGTTGACTCTGAAGATAACAACCCTCTAAAAAAATTAGAATATAAAACCCTATCGGAAAGACTGAAAGCCTTAGAAGATGCTCGCTCAGTAGCGCAAGGCGTCTTGGCTGATGCCCCTCCCAAATTGGATGCCGACGGTAACCCTATTCCAGACGGCTTCGCTGTTCCTCTGCGAGACGCTAACGGAAACACTATATTTGATGTAAACGGTAATCCTATTTATGAAAGAAAATCGGAACCCGTCGTTGAACCCGAAGATCCTTTCGCTGAATTTGACCGTGACAATTTAACTTATGGTCAAGCTGCGGCAATGGCTGGTCAGAAGGCGCTAGATGCGGCAGCTTTAGCGGCTTCAGGGATGCCAGAAGATACAATCCCTGGGTGGAACAATACCGCTTCAGGTACATTACTCGATTCTTTTTTTAGGCCTGAACTTGAGCTTGACGAAAAAGCCATAGAGAAAGCAGCTGATATTCCAGGGTGGTCAAATACTGCCGCTGGTACGTTGACGGATTCTTATGTTACTCCCAAAGAGGCACAGCAGAAACTCGATGCCGAGAAAGCCAGAATAGAAAGTAAATTGGTTGATGAACGTTCTGAGTTAGCGAAGAGAGTTGAAAGAGGTGAACTAACCCCACTTCAGGCTCAGCAATTAGAGAGAGCGAAATTATCTCCAGCAGAACGAGCACACTTAGAGAAGGTTGATAAAGCTCAAGCTGACCTTGCGTTAGCTCAACAGTCTTTTGACCAATACAGCGGTATGACTGAAGTGCAAGCAGGACAAAATTCTATGGTTGTTCTAGACGGCATTGCTCAGCTCTCTAGCAATAACAATGTGATTGAAGATGCCGTTGAAGGTATTGATATTACGGTTAAAGGTAAAACCCCTAAAGATAAGCCGCCAGCAGAGATTGGTGTTGAGTACGACCGTAATCGTGTTCGTGAAGATATTGAAGCTTTTGTTAACTCTTATAATCAGTTTTACCAAGTATCTAAAGACTTAGCGGGTGTCGATCCACTGACTGGTCAAAAAGGCCCTCTCTCTGGCGACAGTACAGTACGCAGTGCAGATTCACGATTGAAAGGTGTGTTCTCATCAAGCATTGAAGACGCGCCAGACAATCTAAAGTCTTTGACTGAATTTGGCATCACCACCACAAGACAAGGCTCGCTAGAAATCAATTACGATATGCTTGACCGTCAACTCAACAATCACTTTGATAAGTTGGGTGAATTCTTTGGTGGTAACAATGGCTTCGCTAAAAAAGTCGAAGATGCGATTCAAGGGATCACGGGTGTTACCGGTTCTATCCGTACGAGAGAGAAGAGCTTGGTCGAACAAAACTATCGGTTGGTTGATGACCAAGTCGCGCTCGATCGCCGTATGGATAGCCTGCAGAATCGCACGCACTCTAAGTTCACTGCTATGCAGGATGCGACCAGCAAGATGCAATCTCAGTTAGGCAGCATGATGAGTGCAATGGGCTAATAGATGAGCAAACTGCTTCAAGAGCTTTGTGAGCTCGATCAATTAATTATGTCTAAGCTCGAATTTAGTGAAATTAATGCTGAAGAAATCGTGCATCTTGTCGATAACAGAGAACAGTTATTGCAAAACGTGCTTCAATTAATCGATTCATATCCCGACGTTAAGCAAAGCTCCGAGTGGTTTGAAGCCATTTCGAGAACAAGACAATTGGTCGAACTGATGCAGTCTGAGACTGGTCTAGTAGGTAAAAACTTACATAAATACCGACATGCTGCCAAATCAGTTCAACAATACAAAAAGTTTTTATAGAAGAGGTTTACTATGCGCGGTTCTTTACAGGCATATAAAAAGGTATCAGTGGATAGCCAGCTTACAGCTGCCTCACCGCATAAAATTGTTCAGATGCTAATGGCTGGTGCTATCGAGCGCTTAATTCAAGGTAAAGCAGCAATGCAAGCGGGCAACATTCCGGTGAAAGGTGAGCGACTGAGTAAGGCTCTAGATATCATTATTAGCCTGCGTAGTTGCCTATCAATGTCCGATGGTGGCGACATTGCGAAAAATCTAGATCAACTTTATGAGTTTATGATCACGCAAATTTCTGCTGCAAATCACAAAAATGATCCTCAGCCAATTGATGATGTTATTGATATTATCCGCGAAATTAAGAGCGCTTGGGACCAAATTCCGAATGAATATCACAATTTAACGTCTGCGGATGTTGGTATTTAAAGAAACATCCCAGTTTAAACCAATCGCATATCTCTGAATTGCTTGGTTGCCTTATTTTTATAATCAAATAAAATAGAAGCCATTAGATAGCCTAATGGCTTTTTTCGTTGCTGGTTTCCTAGATTTGTCCACGTAGATTATAATCATTGATATTTTCTCTGTTTTGTCTCTTACGTCGCTTACCAATTTCCGCATCGCACCAAAATAAAGGCAATAATTCCTACTTATGCAAGGTTTGGCAAAACTGCTTGTCGTCGATGATAACGCTCAAAATCGTCACAATTTAAGCACAATATTAGAGTTTGTAGGAGAGAGCTGCGAAGTAATCAGCTCTGAACAAGCATACAAAGTTGACTGGTCCCTACAGTGGGCCGGTTGCATCATTGGTTCAATTAAAGCCAAAGGCTTCGCATTACTGAATGAAAAGCTTGTTCATGTTAATCACATCCCTTTACTGGTGATTGGCAAAAACGATTACCCGGTTGACGAACTTACTAACTTTGTTGGTGAACTCGAACTTCCTCTTAACTACCCGCAATTAAGTGATGCACTAAGACACTGTAAAGACTTCTTAGGCCGTAAAGGCGTTCAAATTGTACCTTCAGCGCGTAAGAATACGCTTTTTCGTAGTCTAGTTGGGCAGAGTGTTGGTATCCAAGAAGTTCGTCACTTGATTGAACAAGTCTCTTCTACTGAAGCAAACGTATTGATTCTTGGTGAGTCAGGCACGGGCAAAGAAGTTGTAGCACGTAATGTTCACTATCATTCTAAACGTCGTTCAGGACCTTTCGTTCCCGTAAACTGTGGCGCTATACCGCCAGACTTGCTCGAAAGTGAACTGTTTGGTCATGAGAAGGGCGCGTTTACTGGTGCAATTACCGCACGTAAAGGCCGTTTTGAGTTGGCTGAAGGTGGTACACTGTTTCTTGATGAAATTGGTGATATGCCAATGGCGATGCAAGTTAAGTTGCTTCGTGTTTTACAAGAACGCAGTTTTGAACGTGTAGGTGGCAATAGTACCATTCAAGCTGATGTTCGAGTGATTGCGGCAACACACCGCAATCTTGAAAATATGATCGAAGATGATTTGTTCCGTGAAGACCTTTACTATCGCTTGAACGTTTTCCCAATTGAAATGCCATCGCTTCAGGAGCGAAAAGAAGATGTTCCCCTATTGCTTCAGGAGTTGATGACCAGAATGGAAGCTGAAGGTGGCATGCCAATCTGTTTTACTCCCCGTGCCATCAACTCTTTGATGGAGCATTGCTGGCCGGGCAACGTACGTGAGTTAGCTAATTTAGTTGAGCGAATGGTTATTTTATATCCAAATAGCTTGGTTGATGTGAATCATCTACCAACTAAATATAGATACAGTGATATCCCAGAGTTTCAGCCAGAGTTTAATAATTTTGCATCAGAGGAAGAGCAAGAGCGAGATGCTCTTTCTGACTTGTTCTCAGAAGACTTCAGTTTTGAGCAGCACGATGAGCTTGCTGACAATGCGAACGCACCTCAAGATTTACCCGCTGAAGGGGTTAACTTGAAAGAACTACTCGCTGATATGGAAGTGAATATGATCAATCAAGCGTTGGAGGCTCAGGGCGGTATTGTTGCTCGCGCTGCTGACATGCTTGGAATGCGCAGAACCACTCTGGTCGAAAAAATGCGTAAATATAACTTGCAGCGTTAGTGCCTATTTTCGATGAAAACGAAAACTAGTACACACTTTAGCATTTTAGCATTTTAGCATTTTAGCTTTTTGGCAACTTTAGCTAAACGAACAGATAAACCATAGTCGAGTTGTTGCTTGCTTAACTATGTGATAAATATAGCAAATAGCCTGACTTGTGTTGTACATGTCAGGCTGTTTTAGTATTTGAGGCAAATTTTTGACATGCACCTATCTAACGAACCAGAAAATCAATCACATCTAGATTCTGTTGAGCAACAGGTTGAGCGCTATAAGCAAGTGCTCGATGTTATGCCTGCGGGGGTCATCTTGTTAGATACACATGGTGAAGTGAGAGAAGCGAATCCTGAAGCACACCGTATTCTCGGGGTTGAGTTGGTTGGCGAGAAATGGTTTTCGGTAATACAAAATGCCTTTGAACCAAGGGACGATGATGGGCATGAGATCTCATTGAAGAATGGGCGAAAAGTGCGCTTAGCGATTTCAGCCTCGACTACAGGTCAGCTTATTTTGATTACAGACCTGACAGAAACCCGCCTACTGCAGTCTCGTGTGAGCGATCTTCAGCGTTTATCTTCACTCGGAAGAATGGTCGCTTCGCTTGCCCATCAGGTTCGCACGCCGCTTTCTAGTGCGATGCTGTATGCATCAAACCTTGCCGCGCCAAATTTGCCGCCGGCAACAAAAACGCGTTTTCAATCTAAGCTGATGGATAGGTTGCATGATTTAGAGAAACAAGTGAATGACATGCTGTTGTTTGCCAAAGGTGGCGACAACAAGGTGGTTAAGCCATTCACCATCGCGGAACTCATCATTGAGTTTCATCCTATGGTGGAGGCTGCGTTAAAAAGCAACCAGATTGATTATTGTCAGGAAGTTGAAGATGAAAAGACTCAAATGTTTGGCAACGCCAATGCTATCGCTTCTGCTTTAAGTAACCTAGTTTTGAACGCGGTTCAAATTGCTGGCAAGAAATCGCAGATTGATGTGTTTTTTAGACCCGTAAACGGTGAACTTAAGATATCAGTGCAAGACAGTGGCCCCGGAGTGCCTAAAGAACTACAAGGTAAGATTATGGAACCTTTCTTTACCACTCGTTCTCAAGGCACAGGTCTAGGTTTAGCGGTTGTACAAATGGTATGCCGAGCACATGAAGGTCGACTGGAATTGATATCAGAAGAGGGTGACGGCGCATGCTTTACCATGTGTCTACCGTTGGAAAGAAGCTCTTCTTCTGAAGACTAATAAGTTTTAACTGAATTTACACTGGAGAATCCTATGGCTCAAAGCAAAGTGTTAATCGTCGAAGATGATGAAGGTCTACGCGAAGCCCTTGTCGATACACTCGCGCTTGCTGGTTACGAATGGCTGGAAGCGGATTGTGCGGAAGATGCTCTGGTAAAATTGAAATCAAACTCTGTTGATATCGTGGTCTCTGATGTACAGATGGCCGGTATGGGCGGTTTAGCATTGCTAAGAAACATCAAGCAGCATTGGCCAAATCTTCCGGTTCTATTGATGACGGCCTATGCCAACATTGAAGATGCGGTCGCGGCAATGAAAGAAGGCGCTATCGATTACATGGCAAAGCCATTTGCTCCAGAAGTGCTGTTAAACATGGTGAGCCGTTACGCTCCCGTAAAGTCGGATGACAATGGCGATGCTATCGTTGCCGATGAGAAAAGTATCAAACTAATGATGCTGGCTGACAAGGTGGCTAAAACCGATGCCAACGTGATGGTGCTAGGGCCAAGTGGTTCTGGTAAAGAGGTCATGTCTCGCTATATTCATAACGCTTCGAGCCGTAAAGACGGTCCGTTTGTTGCGATTAACTGTGCCGCGATTCCAGATAACATGTTGGAAGCAACACTGTTTGGCTACGATAAAGGTGCGTTCACCGGGGCGATTCAAGCTTGTCCGGGTAAATTTGAGCAAGCTCAAGGCGGTACTATTTTGTTGGATGAGATCAGCGAAATGGATCTCAGCCTACAAGCGAAATTGCTGCGAGTGTTGCAAGAGCGCGAAGTTGAACGTCTTGGTAGCCGCAAGAGCATCAAATTGGATGTCCGTGTTCTAGCAACCAGTAACCGCGACCTAAAACAGTATGTTTCTGAAGGGAATTTCCGTGAAGATTTATACTACCGACTGAATGTATTTCCAATTACTTGGCCAGCACTGTGTGAACGTAAAGGTGATATTGAGCCGCTTGCGAAGCATTTGGTTGAGCGTCATTGTACCAAGCTTGGAATGCCTGTTCCTGTTCTGTCTGAGCAAGCCATTAGTAAACTCGTCAATTATCCGTGGCCGGGAAATGTACGTGAGCTGGATAATGTCGTGCAGCGCGCTCTAATTTTGAGTGAGCAAGAAAATATTTCAGGCGAACATATTTTACTTGAAGGTGTGGATTGGCAAGACGCAACTGGACTACAACAGATCGTTGAAGGGAACAGTGTTGCAGCGCCAGAAATTAAGCCGATTGCTGAAGCGAATCCTATCAATAAAGTCGTGGCAGGCAGCGAAGGGCTTGGAAATGAACTTAGAGATCAAGAGTATGCGATCATTCTCGAAACATTGATTGCTTGTCATGGTCGACGTAAAGATATGGCTGAAAAGCTAGGCATTAGCCCTCGTACATTGCGTTATAAATTAGCGAAAATGCGTGATGCTGGAATAGACATTCCAAATTGAACATAAATTAGTAGTGTCAGCTTTCTGACTAGTGTATTACGATAGCTAGTCAAATTGATGCATGGCACGTTAATTGCTCTGTCAATAATACAGCTAAATAGATAGTCATAATTTTGACTCCTGAGGTAGTAAATGAGAATAGATGGTTTACAAGGCGAAATGCAGGCAATGATGGTTGAAGCTGCCAGCACGCGTCCTGCTGCAACGGGCCAAGCGGTTGGTGCAGATTTTGGCAACATGCTGACTAATGCCATCAATAATGTGAACTCATTACAAAAGACCTCTGGTAATCTTCAAACTCGTTTTGACAGTGGCGATCAAAGCGTGTCTTTATCTGACGTGATGATTGCTCGTAATAAATCTAGTGTGGCTTTTGAAGCGACGATCCAAATTAGAAATAAATTGGTCGAATCGTACAAAGAGCTGATGAACATGCCGGTATAAGTTGGGTAGTAAATAGTGGCAGATAACAGTCAAACAACAGATTTAACCGTAAGCGATAGCAACGACCACGCACTTATTGCAAGTTCTGATCTAGATGGAGAAGGGCAAAATACCGATTTAGGTGAGCGCAGTTCATCTAAGTTCGATATGGCCGTCGGTGATCTCGATTTGCTTCGTCAAGTCGTCTTAGTTCTTTCTATCTCGATCTGTGTAGCGCTTATTGTAATGCTGTTTTTCTGGGTGAAAGAGCCAGAAATGCGTCCATTAGGGGCTTACGAAACAGAAGAGTTGATCCCGGTTCTTGATTATTTGGATACGCAGAAGATTGAGTACTCTCTTGAAGGGAATACCATCTCGGTACCAGCGAGTGAATATAACTCATTAAAGCTAAATATGGTTCGAGCTGGTTTGAACCAAGAGCGAAACACCGGTGATGATATCCTCATGCAAGACATGGGTTTCGGTGTATCACAACGTTTAGAGAAAGAGCGTCTTAAACTAAGCCGTGAAAGACAGCTTGCTAAAGCTATTGAACAGATGAAGCAGGTACGTAAAGCTCAAGTTTTACTTGCCTTACCTAAGCAAAGTGTCTTTGTTCGTCACAATCAAGAAGCCTCTGCCTCAGTATTCCTGACACTTAAAACGGGGACGAACCTCAAGCAGCAAGAAGTTGATTCTGTTGTGGACATGGTGGCCAGTGCCGTTCCGGGGATGAAAACTTCGCGAATTACGGTGACCGATCAGCATGGCCGACTTTTGAGCTCTGGCTCTCAGGATCCGATGTCAGCGGCACGCCGAAAAGAGCACGAGTTAGAGCGTAATCAAGAGCAAGCGCTACGTGAAAAAATTGACTCTATTTTGATTCCGATTCTTGGGTTTGGTAACTACACGGCTCAGGTTGATATTCAACTCGACTTTAGTGCTGTGGAACAAACACGAAAGCGTTTTGATCCGAATACTCCAGCAACCCGAAGTGAATACACATTAGAAGACTATAATAACGGCAACGTTGTGGCAGGTATTCCAGGGGCTTTGAGTAACCAGCCTCCTGCTGATGCTTCGATTCCTCAGGATGTGGCTCAGATGAAAGATGGTACGATGATGGGGCAAGGTTCGGTTCACAAAGAAGCGACCCGCAACTTTGAGCTGGATACTACCATTAGTCATGAGCGAAAACAGAGCGGCACGGTTAATCGTCAGACCGTATCTGTTGCAATCAAAGATCGCCAATCATTGAACCCTGATACGGGAGAAGTGGTTCATACCCCAATTCCAGCAAGCGAAATTAACGCGATACGTCAGGTATTGATTGGAACTGTGGGTTTTGATGAAAACCGCGGTGATTTACTCAATGTGTTAAGCATGCAATTTGCACCTCAAGTAACGGATATTGTTGCTGACGTACCAATTTGGGAGCACCAACACTTTAATGATTGGGTTCGTTGGTTTGCGAGTGCGTTGGTTATTATTGTTGTCGTATTGGTGCTGGTTCGCCCTGCAATGAAAAAACTGCTTAACCCAGCAGCAGACGATGACGATCAAATGTACGGCCCCGATGGCATGCCAATTGGTGTTGACGGCGAAACCAGTTTAATTGGTGGTGATATTGAAGGTGGTGAGTTATTTGAATTTGGTTCAAGTATCGACCTACCAAACCTTCACAAAGATGAGGACGTACTGAAAGCAGTACGTGCACTTGTAGCA
>NZ_JBFRLX010000248.1:0-8497 GCF_041470165.1 Vibrio sp. 10N.286.46.A8 | reverse complement strand
GAAGGAGTAGGGAATCTCTACTCATACCATTTTACCGGCAATAAAAAAGGATTGACGTAAAACGCCAACCCTTCAAAATTTACTCGCTACTCGCTACTCGCTACTCGCTACTCGCTACTCGCTACTCGCTTAGTGTGGGTCTTCCGACCAACCATCGCTATCCGACATGTCAGGTGCGCCAGCGATACTGTTCTCTTCGTCTGCCCATTCACCGAAATCAATCATCTGACATTGCTTGCTGCAAAACGGGCGATGTGGGCTTTGTTCACCCCATTCAACGTCAGTGTTACATTGAGGGCATTTAACGATGGTGATTTTGTTCGACATAGTGATTCTTAATTAGAGGGGGTAGTAATACCAATCGTAGCAAATAACTGGTCATCCTAGCTTGTTAAAACGCTCGATAACTTCGTTAGAAATTTTGATTGTAGAATAACTACTTATCGAAAATTTCTGTCTTGTTCTCAAGCCTTTTTCCTACGCTATTTATGAACACTTACTTACTGTGGTTGGCATAAGAAATAGTTTAGGCTCAAGTGACAACTCAAGCCAAACAATAAAGGTAATGAATTAGCTGCAGATAGCCAACTCAAATTCAATATCTTGAGTACAGGCTTGCCCAGTTTCAAAGCTCATAAATTTAATAGCGAAACGGTTTTTATGTCCCGAGATCATCGGGTAGGCACCGTACTGCATTGGAATTGAAAGGCGAAGGATATTCGCTTCATCAGCATCGCTTTGGAAGAAACCTGTACGAGCGATCTGATCCTTAAAGTGACCTGTCTCTCTGGTGAGCTTCAACCATAGTGTTAGTGCTTCATACAGAGGCTGTAGGCTATCCATCCATGTCTTAGCATCTCTAACTCTCTTATCCAGAGGAAGATGAAGCCAATAATGTAGAGCCGGTAAATCAAAGCAACATGAGCCACCTGGCAAGTTAAAGCGTTGACGAATGGCGCTAAGGAAGCGGTCTTCCTTTAATGATTGCCCAAAACGTTCCGCCTGCATCAGTTCACGATAGATATGACTAATATCATTGAGCAATGATGTCAGCATCTCTTGATCGACACCTTCAACATCTAACCAACTTTTATAGGTTACACGCTGTTTCTCAATATCTTTTGCGAGTTCGCTCTTAAGTTGTATCTGTTCGAATATTTCAATCAGATCAAAGATAGAACGGAAAAAGAGTTGATACTGTTGAGCATCGGAAAATGCAGAAGACAAGTGTAACTGCCTCAAGAGTGATTCAACTCTTAAGTAGATGCGTGTTTTCTCATTTAGAGGATGTTCAAATTTATGGGTGATCATCGAGCAAACCTTCATTCAACATTGTTCTATTCTGACCCATCTACTGCACTGATTGCCAGATACTTTTGATGTAAATCTGTGATTTGAGGCAAAAGTTCTTGGTTTTTAGTATGGTTTTTAATCACGTCATCTGCAACTGCTAAGCGCTGTTCTCTTGATGCCTGTGATTTTAAAATTGATTTAACTTGTTCCCTAGAAACATTATCGCGACTCATCGTACGTTCTATTTGCACTTCTACCGGCACATCAACGATTAATACGCGATCGGTCATGCCTTGCATTTGGTTTTCAACCAATAGCGGTGCGACTAATAAACCATATGGGGATGTGATTTTAGACAGGTCACTGTCAATTTTGTCGCGGATCATAGGGTGAAGCAGTTCATTGAGCCATTGTTTCTCTGTGGGATCAGAAAAGATCACTTCGCGCAGTTTAGCTCGGTTTAGCGCTCCATCTTCGAGCAATACCTCTTCACCAAAATGAGTCGCAATCTGTTTTAGACCTTCACTGCCCAACGCCACCACTTCACGTGCCACGATATCAGCATCGACAATATCAATGTGAAAATGTTCGCTGAAGAGATTAGCTACCGTCGTTTTACCACTGGCGATCCCACCGCTTAATCCGATAATGATTGCCATGATTAAATCCCTAGTACAGAAGTGAAATACCAACCCATGATGTCATTGCCCCACATCAAACTTACCCAACCCGCAATCGCGAGGTATGGGCCAAACGGGAAGGCTTTATCTATGCCTTGCTGTTTCAAGCGAAGTTGAATCAAGCCGAAAACCAAACCGACCAGCGACGACAAAAGAATGATCATTGGTAGGTGTTGCCAACCAAGCCATGCACCTAATGCGGCTAGGAGTTTGAAGTCTCCATATCCCATGCCTTCTTTGCCTGTTAGTAGCTTGAACAACCAATAAACAGACCACAAAGCTAGGTAGCCGGCCATTGCGCCAACTACGGAATCTTGAAGCGATACTGGGCTGATGTTAAACAGTGCTAACGCGATACCAGACCAAACCAAAGGTAAGGTGATTTGATCAGGTAACAGCATGGTATCTAGGTCGATAAAGGTTGCGGCAATCAATGCAAAGGTGAAAAAAATCAAAGCAATGGCGTAGTAACTGAAACCAAAGTGGCTAGCCACTACGGTGCATAGTATTGCAGTCAGCAGTTCGACCAATGGATAGCGAGCACTGATTGGGTTAGCACAGCTATGACACTTACCTTTCAAGAACAACCAGCTTAATACTGGAACATTGTCGACGATTCTTAATTGGGTTTTACATTTCGGGCAAGCCGAACGAGGGATACTGAGATTGAACTTCCCCTCTGGCGCTGGAATTTTATATTGAGAGAAATACTCCGAGCACTCTTGTTGCCACTCTCGTTCCATCATAATCGGTAAACGGTGTATGACTACGTTGAGGAAGCTGCCAATAAGAAGGCTAAAAATGAAAGCTAATACGGGGAATAGCCAAGGATAGTAGTGAAATACTTCCATAGTGTCCTTTACCACTTAATCAATACAAGCAGTGGTTCTCTGCTTGAGGGGTGTTTGGTTGCTTTGAGCTATCCTAACACACTCATAAGATTAAAGATCGGTAAGTACATCGCGACAACCAGTCCACCAATAGCGGTGCCTAAAAATACGATGATCAGTGGCTCTAGAATCTTACCTAAATTATCGACGGTGTTGTCGACTTCAAATTCATAAATAGATGCGATTTTATTGAGCATGTCATCAAGGTTGCCGGACTCTTCTCCTATCATGACCATCTGTAAAACCATCTCAGGAAAGGCATCGGTATTGCGCATCGCGATATACATCGGCATGCCAGCGGCAGTTTCACGATGAACCTCGATGATGGCCGATTCATAATGCAAGTTACCTGCGGTTTTGGCTGTGGTCTTCAGGCTGGTTAAAATAGGAATCCCTGAACTAAAACTGGTTGATAAGGTTCGGCTGAATTTGGCGATTGAGGCTTTGGCCAATACTCCGCCAAGAATAGGGAATCGCAAGCCTAGACGGCTGAATGATAAACGAATGGAATAAGACCGTTGACGCAGTTGGTAGGTAAATAATGTGACTAACCCTATGCCAACGGCAGCATAAAGACTGTAAGCCTGTACCCAATGCGAAAGGGAGAGTACTTGTTGAGTAAACCAAGGGAGGTCTGCCCCGAAGCCTGAAAACATAGATTCAAATTCAGGAATGACCATGGTGAGCATTAAGTAAGAGACAGTCAAAGCGACAGCGACCACCATTGTAGGGTAAATCAGTGCTTTTATGACCTTAGACTTTAGCTGCTCACTCTTTTCTCTATAGGTTGCTAAGCGTTCAAAGACTTGCGCTAGGTTTCCGGAAAGCTCGCCAGTAGCGACCAAATCGGTGTACAGGTCGTCAAAGTGAGTGCTTGCCGTCCGCATCGCTTTTGATATAGGGGTTCCCGCTTCGACACCTCGACAGATGTGCAATAGAATTGATTTCATTTCAGCTTTACGGTGATTGTCTGATACTAGCTTAATGGCCTGAACGATAGGCACGCCAGTGGCAAGCATGGTCGCAAGTTGTCGAGTCAAAATGGTGATGTCTTTGGCTTTGACTCGGTGTGTTAAACGAGTGACTGCTGAGATGCTTTTCTTTTTGATTTTCTTAATCTGAATATGCTGATCTTTGAGCTTTTCTCGTACTTCTAATTCAGCGAGTGCCAAGGTTTGCCCTGACACCTTTTTGCCTGAGCTGTTTATGCCTTTCCAGTGGTAGTTTTTTAATTGTGACTGCAGTTTAGTGCTCATGAGTGCTCCGATGGATTATAGATACAGAACACGTTGCAGTTCTTGATAGCTAGTCGTGCCTTCAAGCAACTTATCGATACCGGATTCTTGCAGTGTTCTCATTCCTTCTCTACGCGCGAGATCTTCAATCTCTAACGCGTTAGGTTTATTGATCAGACTATTTTTTAGTTTGTCGGTAAACGGCATCACTTCGTAGATACCCACTCGACCGGAATAGCCCTGATTACACTCATTGCACCCTTGTGGGGTGGCTTTGTAGAGTGTTTGATTGTTAGGAATAGAGTGACGTAGAAATATGTCCGGCGAGTTGTCAGCTGCTTTACAGTGGTTACACAGCCGCCTTGCCAGTCGCTGTGCGATAATCAGGCTCAATGACGAAGCGAGGTTAAAGGGTTCTATCCCCATATAGGCGAGCCGAGTCACGGTTTCCGAAGCTGAGTTAGTATGGAGTGTCGAGAGGACTAAGTGACCCGTTTGCGACGCTTTGATCGCGATCTCTGCGGTTTCTAAATCACGGATCTCACCGACCATCACTACATCAGGATCTTGTCGCAAGAACGATCGTAGTGCTTCGGCAAACCCAAAACCGATCTTTGGCGTCACCTGTACCTGATTGATACCACACAGGTTGATCTCCACCGGATCTTCAGCAGTTGAGATATTACGCTCAGAGGTGTTAAGCATGCGAAGTCCAGTGTAAAGAGAGACCGTTTTGCCACTGCCTGTGGGCCCAGTCATTAAGATCATCCCTTGGGGGCGTTTTAGGGCATTGAGATAGAGCGCTTTTTGATCCTCGCTGTAACCTAATTTATCGATATCTAAATTGGCTGCGCTGCTGTCTAGAAGACGCAGTACGATCTTTTCTCCCCACAATGTCGGTAGAGTCGACACACGCATATCGATCGCCAGCTCGTCGTTCAAACGCAGCTTAATACGGCCGTCTTGAGGTAAGCGACGTTCAGCGATATCAAGTTTGGCGAGAATCTTTAAACGAGCGGATAACCGACGGCTTAAATGAGACGCGGGCTGTTGGACCTCAACAAGAATGCCATCGCAACGCAGACGCACTCGGTAGTTTTCTTCATAAGGTTCGAAGTGGATGTCGGATGCGCCTTTACGCACCGCATCAACCAGTATCTGATTGATAAATCGACTGACAGGGGAGTCATCTTGACTGAGATCTTCAATTGAACTCATTTCATCGTCAGAGACTTCAACAAGATTGGCGAGCTCATCTTGGGTGATCTCTTTGCGCTTAGAGTCTTGCCCGGAAATAGAGCGACCATACAGCTTTCGTATGGCGCCTTCTAATTCTGAATAGTTAGCGACAACGAGTTCTATCTGCAATCCAGTCGCGAATCTAAAATCGTCTTCAGCTTGCAAGTCGGTTGGATCGGCAGAGGCGAGCGTGAGAGTAGAGTTAGTGAGGACAACTGGGATAGCACGATACTTAGTGATCAATTCTCGAAGTCCCAATTGGTCACACAAGATTTCATAGTCAGTATTGGCCAGTTGCACTAACGGCAAACCGAAAATGGTTTTGATGTTATTAGCGAGGCTCTCGCCGGTGAATAAGCCCAGAGTGAGCAAAGCTTCAGGTGTAGAAACACCTGTAGCTTGCACATGTTCCGCAACGGCTTGTTCTTGAGTCAGGCTAAGTAAGTTAGCCTGACGGAGAATTCTTGGGAGGTTGTTAGACACGTTAAGGCGTTGCCAGTTTACAGCCTTTCAGGGTATCTGAAAGTAATGTAGCAGGGATGTCATGCGTGCATTTCCAACCTGAATTACTTCTCGTGTAAGTTATTTTTTTACCTGAAAGTGATGCTGAAGGTAAAAAAGTGAAATCAGCAGTTCCATTTGTGGCTGTAGTTCCATCTTTTGTAAATTTAAGAGTTCCCATAGCACTCATGTCTGTAGTTGCACCAAAATCGCTTGCTTGAGCGTCTTCTGGGAATGCCCCTTTTTCTTGTATATACATATCTATATTAGTCAATAGTGTTTTAGGTATGCTAACTCCAGCATTTGCTTCGGTTTTGATTACATAGCTCTTATAAGCAGGAACTGCGATTGCACTTAATATGCCGATAATGCCGACCACTATCATCAATTCAATCAGCGTAAAGCCTTTCTGGTTTTTTCTTTTGTTTTTCATAGTTCTATTCCATTCGTTAGTTTGTTTCAGTGCAAGCACCGGTTGATGGAAAGAATAGAAGTTGAGATTTAGAAGTGGAATGGTGTTCAGGTGTGGGCGCGAGTGGTTTTGTATTTATTGGTGTGTTGTTTCATATGGGGCGCAAAATTATGCGATCAGCTTAGTTAACTGATTGATATACTGATAATAAAAGCAATAAAAAGGCATGGCTGATTGCCATGCCTAGAAGTTAAGTGATTGATAGAACTATGAGATTAAGCTTTGAATCGCATTGAAAGGTCCATTGCTTTTAGATGCTTAGTCAGTGCACCCACTGAGATGTAATCGACACCCGTTTCAGCGAACTCTGCAATCGTATCTAAAGTCACGTTACCTGAGTTTTCTAGTGCTGCACGACCTGCGTTAATTTTAACGGCTTCACGCATCATGTCAGTGGTGAAGTTATCTAGCATGATGATGTCTGCACCGGCGCTGATCGCCTGTTCGAGCTCTGCTAGGCTTTCGGTTTCAACTTCTACAGGCTTACCCGGGTTAAGCTCTTTTGCAGTAGAGATAGCCTTCTCAATCCCACCACATGCGATGATATGGTTTTCTTTGATTAGGTACGCATCGAAAACGCCAATACGGTGGTTGAAGCCACCACCACAAGCAACAGCGTATTTTAGTGCGCTACGTAGGCCAGGAATCGTTTTTCGAGTGTCTAATAGGCGGCATTCTGTGTGTTTGATTTTGTCAGCGTAGATTGCTGTCGCCGTCGCACAACCCGATAGTGTTTGAATGAAGTTCATTGCGTTACGCTCACCGGTTAAAAGTGCGCGAGCAGGGCCTGCTAGCGTGCAAAGTGTTTGGTTTGGTTCAACCTTGTCACCGTCTTCTACGTTCCACTCGATAGTGACTTCACCGCCCAATTGCTTAAACACTTCATCAGCCCAAGCTTTACCACAGAACACACCGTGCTCACGGGTAATGATGGTTGCGCTGTTGATTGCGTCTGCAGGGATTAGACTTGCCGTAATATCAGCCGCTGGATCTAACGTTCCACCTAGATCTTCTTTGATGGTCTCAGCGACTGCGCGAGTGATCTCTAGCGGCAGTTGCTCTTTTAAGTAATCAAGGCGTTGGTGGCTGTTATGTGTGTTTTTCATCGCAAATCTAATCTTGAAAGGGAGTGGGAATGGAATGATACTCTTGCTTAACTTCAAATTAAAGAGGCTAGCGCGACTGCTCTATGGGCAAAGTCACAATCTTATTGCGCTAGTAGAAAAGAAAGCGAGAATAAGATGACGATGAGCTCCAACGGATGGTACGACAATGCTCGGCATGTTCCTTCTCCGTATTTTGATGCTAGACCCAGCACCGACGATATCTCTCTGCTGGTGGTTCATAACATTAGTTTACCACCAGGCCAATTTGGCGGCCCTTACATTGAACAGTTTTTCACGGGCAAACTTGATCCGGCAGATCATCCATTTTTTAAAGTGATTCACCAAATGGGCGTTTCGGCACATTGCTTGATTCGCCGTGATGGTGAGGTGGTACAGTTTGTGTCATTTCTTGACCGAGCTTGGCACGCAGGCCAGTCGAGCTTTGCGGGGCGTAAAAGGTGTAATGATTACTCGATTGGTATTGAGCTGGAAGGAAGCGACTTTATCGCTTATACAGAACAGCAGTACCAAGCGCTTTCTCGATTAACAGAAACGATCGTATCGACTTTCCCTCAAATAACCACCGAGCGTATCACTGGTCATCAATATATAGCCCCGTTACGCAAAACTGACCCTGGTTTGGTTTTCGACTGGCAGAAGTTTAAAGGCGAGCTCAAGGTTTAAGCCTCATTATCGAAGATGCTCTTATTGTTGCTGGTGGTTGAATAGTCAACGCCTAGCATAATGACTTGTGAATTTTTGTTGTTGCGATGTAAATAAAGTGGTTAGGGGGAGGGCGTCAATAAATCGAGAGTGTGACGAGCTTATCAAACGATCTAATATTAAAACTTATGAACAGGATTTCTACCTCTAATGTGCGCTTGGTTTGATTTTTAATCAAGTGGCACTCATCTTTCTGAAACAATCCATTTTTATCCTGAAACTTTCTAGCACGGATACTCCCCAAAAGTATTACCCCTGTAAATGGTAAGACCAAATTGGTTGCTGTTTTAAATTTCATTTGTTAAATCATGGTTAATTCGTGCTGTGTTCTATGATTCAGGTCAATTTTAGTCTGGAC